>CANQVV010000006.1 GCA_947627385.1 uncultured Bacilli bacterium | reverse complement strand
ATTTCATCCTCCTAGATTAATTTTATCAAATTTTGTATTACTTGACTTATCTAGTTTTTATTATAAGAGTCTTTCTAGGATTTTTATATCCATAACTATTATAAATGACCATATTAAAAGTGCTAATATAATTTTGTAGGTTTTTCGACATTTTTATATTCGTCTTTTCCTACATTTTTATATTAGCACTATCACTTCAACTAATATTTCTTTTCCTTTACTACTTGTTACTATCAAATCTGTTACTTTTACTCTTTCATTTTTATTCCTTACCTTTAAATTAGTATTCACAAATTCCTTTATATGGACTTCTTCTTCTAATATATCTTTTAAGACATATTCTAAGATTTTAGGATCTTTATGATTCCCTATTATAGTTTTAAATATTCGATCATACATTAGAATAGGCCTTTCTTCTTGAAGCGTGATATTTTTCCCTCCTTTCACTTTATATTTACGCTTTTTTATCTCTATTTCCTTTTTTTTAGAAAAATTTTTGCAAAAAATTGCAAAAAAATTGTTAAAGGCAATATAAAAATGTAGGTTTTCCTACAAAATTAAACGGACTTAAAACGACATTTTTATAGTATCTTTTAATATTGTACAAAAAATGGTAACTTCTTATTAAGAATAAGGAGTTGACGTAAATTGAATGAATTAAGAAAGGAGCTAGTTATAATGAAAAAACTAGAAATTAAACCAATTATACTGAATTAGAAAAAAATATAAATGTGATCCAAGAACTGTTACTTTTTAATCTCAAATTAATATTGTTTAATTCTTCAATATTGATATTTCTAAATTACTACATCCATAAACATGAATATCTTTTGTATATTGCAATGTCTTTTCTATTATATTAAATAATTTATTTAAATCATCTTCATCTATTTTTTGATTGTGATTATAATTTTTTTTAAATTCTATTGTATAAAGAACAATCGTTTGATATAATTTTCGTAGAGAATATTAGTTGTTGAGTGTCTACCAAATCTCTTATAGAGAGGAGGTTTGATAAAGATGAAAACTAAGACTTTTGTTATAAAAGTTCTAAAGCTCATTGCTATCATTTTATTTCTCCTTATCGTTATGATAGTAGTTATAAAAAAATGACACTTAATTCTTACATGAATTAAATGTCTAAACAATATTAATTGGGTAGACATTCAACTTGCAAAACTGAATGTTCCCTTTTTTATTTTATGCAAGTTTCCTTGACATATTCATAATAACATAAAAACGACTTTTTGACAAGTCGTTTTATATTTGTTTTATATTTATACTCGAATCTTTCGAGTTTCCTATCAATCTGGTGCCAAATGTGAGAATCGAACTCACGGCTAAGCATTACGAGTGCCTTGTTTTACCACTAAACTAATTTGGCATTTAACTTACCTTAGGTAAGTTAAATAATAATTCTACTTTTTCCTCTATATCTTTTATAACACTCTTTTATATATTTTTCAATATCTGGCATTTTTTTGGCAATATCTTGGGCTAAGGCTAATTGATTTTGGGCTCTTTCTAAATTATGCCGAGGCCTATTAGGATCAACTTTAAAATACATATCACCAACAATATAATCATCTAAAAATCTAATAGCAAGTTCCAAAGTAATTATTCGAATTGACTCACCCATTAACGCTACTTCTTCTTCGGTTATACAAGATGCCATTTCACTTAAAAAGCCATCAGTGTATGCTTTAAATAATTCTAAATCCAATCCTACTTTACTTAAATCAGTTTCATTTTCAAAAGCCGTAGCCGCCGTTGAACGAATACCATCACCATAATCATAAAGAAGACTACCTGGCATAACAGTATCTAAATCAATAACAGCTAAAAATTCATCAGTAGTTGCATCGATCATAACATTATTAACCTTTGTATCATTATGGGTAACCCGCCAAGGAATTCTTCCCTCATTTAATGCATTAATTATTTGGCCATAACGTTTTTTATTTAAATATATTGTATAAAATTCTTGTCCTATTTCCGGAATTCTTTTTTTTAAGCCATTAAAAATATCTTCTTCCAATTGAGCAAATCTTTTTGGTGTATTATGAAAATCCGGAATAGTAAAGGCCAAAGAATTAATAGGAAAATCACGTAACAACATTTGAAAATTTCCAAAAGCTTGTCCTACTTTATAAGCAGTTTCACAATCTTTAACAATATCATAAGATTTAGAGTTTTCAATATAATTATATATACGATAATATTCTCTATTATCTCCTTGTAATATATAACAATATACTTCATCATCAATAGTTTTAACTAACTCTAAGGCTTGATGTTTATTATCATTTAAAGCTTTTAATTCTCTACTTAAATGATTAGTTATACTTTCAATATTATGCATTAACAAATCTGGTCTTTTAAAAGCATTCGTATTAATTCTTTGAACAATATAATGTTTTATATTACCTAAATCATCTTCCATCGTAATTATATAAGTACTATTAATGTTACCGGTATGATTTTCTTCAATATTAATACATTTTCCCTTTATATTATAATGCTTAATTATTTCTTCAATTTTTTTGGCTGCTTCTTCATTCATTGTTACTTTCCTCTTTCTTAGCATTTTCTCTGGCTTCTAAAAAGTTTTTTAAATCTTTTGCTACTTTTTCAGGTATAATTTTCGTTAAATCTTCAATACTCGCATTCATAATATTATTGATATTGCCATATTTCTTAATTAATTCTTTTTTTCTAATATTACCTATACCTTCAATATTATCTAAAATACTACTAATACTACCTTTACTTCTTAAAGTTTTATGATAAGTAATAGTAAATCTATGAACTTCATCTTGAATACGCGTTAAATAATGAAAAACATTACTATCTTTATCTAACTCGATAACTCTATAAGTATCACCATCAATAAGTTCATTGGTTCGATGTTTATCATTTTTCTTTAAACCAACTACTTTAATTGCTAAATTTAAACTATTTAAAATATCTAAACAAGCATTAATTTGATTAATACCACCATCAACAATAATTAAATCTGGCAATTCAGTTTTTTCTAAAAGAGCTCGATAATACCTTCTGTAAATAACTTCCTTCATCGTATTATAATCATCATTTTTATCAACACTAACTTTATATTTCCGATAATCTTTTTTATAAGGTACGCCATCTTTAAAAACAACCATTCCACTTACAGAAAATGAACCAAAAAGATTAGAATTATCAAACGCATCTATTCTTCTTAAATTAGAAATATTTAATAATTTTGCTAAATTTTCATTAGCATCAACAGTTCTTTCCTCTTCTCTTTCTACCCTAGTAATTTCATTTTCTAAATAAATTTTAGCATTAGTAATAGCCATATTTAAAAGTTTTCTTTTCATTCCTTTTTCGGGAATAACAAAATTAGCTTTAATTAAATCACTTAATATATCTTTATAAATTACTTTGTCTACTAAGATTTCTTTGGGTATTTCATGACGAGTATAAAAATTCATAATATAATAATTTAATTCTTCATCAGGATCTATTTTTATTGTTAAAAGTTCATTATGACTACCTATTAATTTATTGTTTCTGATAAATAAAATATTAATACCTATATGTCCTTTATCTAAATATGTACCAATAATATCTCGATTAACAAAATCATGTAATTCTACTTTTTGGCGATCTAGCACAACATTAATATATTGTAATTCTTCGGTTAATTCTTTGGCCATTTCATAATTTAATGTATCAGCATAAGTTTGAATTTTAGCCATTAATTTATCTTTTAATATTTTATCATTACCTCGTAAGAAACCTAAAATTTCCTCTTCCATAATTTTTAATTTCTCAGAATCAACATTTTTAGTACAATAACCAAGACATTCACCAATATGATAATATAAACACACTTGTTTAGGCATCCCTTCACATTTTTTTAAAGGATACAAGCGATTAATCAATTTAACTATTCTTCTGGCGGCATAAGCATTAGGATAGGGACCAAATATTAATTTTTTATCTCTTCTTTTAATATTTAAATATCTAGATACTTTTACCCTAGGATATGGTTTTGATATATATTCTATATAAGGATAGCTTTTATCATCTTTAAGTAAAATATTATATTTAGGATTATATTCTTTAATTAAATTAATTTCAGTTATAAAAGCCTCAGTTTCAGAACTAGTTACAATATAAGTAAAATCTACTATTTCACTAACCATTTTTCTAGTTTTACCAGTAACCGTTCCTTTAAAATAACTATTTACTCTTTTATATAAATCTTTGGCTTTACCTACATAAATAACTATTCCATCTTTATCACGCATTTGATAACTGCCAGGAAGATGGGGTATTAATTTTAATTTTTCTTCTAACATATGCCTCACCACTTTAAGTATCCCTATATAATATTTTTTCCCTTTTCATTTTAAATTATATCATATTTTAAACTTTTCTACTCTCTAATCTTTCTCTTACATCTTTTTCAAATTGGCTAAAATTATCAAGTACTATTTCTATTCCATCATATTTTGGGGTATTTTCTTTTCGAACTTCCAAAATATCCCTAGTTACTAAATAACTTTTATATGTTTCAATTTGTTTTATTATATCTTCATTTTTAACATTATTTAAAATATCTGTGTCAATTTTAGCTTCAAAATAATATAAAAGTCTCATCTCTATTCTTGCTAAAATATTACTAGGAGAATTTTTATCTAAATTAAAATTTATTTCTATTAGTTCAAACAAAAATAAAGCTTCATCAAAGTCATGGTCAAATTCACATAATTTTTCTGCAATTGTTTTAATACCCAAATTATTAAAATAAGACTCCATTACTACTTGAACACCAACTGTCATTAAGAGTTGATTAACAAGCATTTCTTCAATAAAATAATTACAAGAAAATTCAAAAGCATTTGGTACACAAGCACAAGCTAAAACTTCGGTAAATCCTTCTGTAAGGCCACGATTTTCTTCATAGGTATGAATAGCTGGTTGTCTGTCAAAGCCACAAACAAATCCTCCTTTACCAAAATTTTTACTACTGGCCATATGAAATAATTCATGAATTAAATCATGACTAATATTTGACCATAAAAATTCATCAGGATTAGAAGTTTTTTGAGCAATTAATCGATATTGTCTTATAGAATTAGGATCAATAAATATAGAATTATTCTCTATATCATAACTAGAATTAATATTTGCCTTCACTTCATCAGTAATTGGTTCATCTAAAACTTGTAAATTTAAATTAATTTTTAAAGTTTGTAAATTAGTATAAAAATTATCAAGGCAATTATTCGGAATAGTTTTATTTAAATAAGCTAAAAATTGGTGCAAATAATTATCCATAAATGATAATTCATTATTATCTTTTGCACTTGAAGATAATTTTTCAGTATAATATATACTTGACTTATTTCTATTCAAATATTTTTTTACTTCCTTTAATTCTTCTTCATTTAAAGAAACATATTTATTATCAACTAATTTTTTATATACTAATTTACAATTTTCTTCTACAATATAAATTCTTTTTATAATAAAATTAGGTATTTCAAAATATAACATATTATCACAACCTATTTGTATATTTAAATTATATCATAAATACATATCTATGATAAAATATATTTAGGTGATTTTGATGAATTTAATTAATACCTATACCTTAGAAGTTAAAAAATCTAAGTTTATTGCTTATTACTTTGAAGTAAATAGCTTAAATGAAATAGAATTAATTTTAAATAATTTAAAAAAAGAACATAAAAAAGCTAAACATTTTCCATATGCTTATAAAATAGATAATTTAGTTAAAAAAAGTGATGATAAAGAACCTAGTAATACAGCAGGAAGTCCTATTTATAATTTAATTATTCAAAATAATTTAAATAATGTTTTAATAGTAGTTATTAGATATTTTGGTGGTATTAAATTAGGAACAGGCTTACTTACTAGAAGTTATTTAAATGCCGCTAATGAATGCTTAAAAAAAATACAATAAATTTTATTGTATTTATTTACTTAAAACATTTCTTATTACAGAAATATTATCATATTGAATTGAGGCATAATCATCAACACTATCATCTTTGGTTATAGCATCATTTATAGTAACAACGGTTGCTTTATCTTTATCAACCAATTCTTGCATCAATTCAGTATTTTTTTCTGAAACAAGTTTTACTATTGTCGTATATTTAGAATTTTTAAATTTATTTTTAATATCATTTAAAGCATTTTCACTACCAGATTTTTCAATTTCCTCTAAGGAAATAATTGTAAATCCATAATTTTCTAAATATTTAAATGTATTTGATGATACTACTAAGGTATTATTACCATTTTCTTTGGCTTCCTTAGCAATACTACGCAGTTCAGCATCAATTAATGAAACTGATACATATAATTCATTATAACGTTCTTCAACATTTTCTTCTTTAATTGAATTATTTAAATATTCTTTTAAAGAATTTTTAATATTTTTAGTTAACATTAAGAAATTATTCGGAGCTAACCATAATTCTCTAATATCATTATGATAATTTAAGCCATAGGCAGCATCAATTATTAAAATATTATCATTTTCATTTAAAAATGATTTAGCTATTTCTTTTTCATTGCCTAAGCCAACATAGACAAATAAATCCCCTTGGGCATATTCTTCAACTTGTTTTTGGGTTAAACTATAATTATCAATATCTACACCAATGGGATAAATACTAGCAATAGTACTATCTTCACCATATAAATAATTTGTAATATATTGAACGGGATAAACTGTTGTATAAATAGATGGATTATCATCTAAACTACTTTCTTTTAAACTACATGCATTAGTAATAAATAAGATACTAAATAATAAACTAAATAATTTTAATTTCTTCATAATTTCACTCAATTTCTATTTTACTCTTTATATTTTACTATAAGAGTCTATTTTTATCAACTAAATATGTTACTACTAATAAAATACTAGTTGAAAGTAAATAAGCTCCGATTACATCACTAGCAAAATGTGCTCCCAAATAAATCCGACTTATGCCAATTAAAATTGGTAATATAACTAAGAATGTTCTTAAAATATTTTTTAAACTTTTCTTTATCGCCATTTTACCAATTAAATAAAACAATAAACCATACATAGTAACCGCAGCCATAGTATGACCACTTGGAAAACTATAACTATTCTCAATGACTAATTTTATAACATTAGGACGAGGACGTCTAATAATTATTTTAATAATATTATTAATAATAGTTGATAAAATTATAGTTCCTGCTACTAAATAAGCTTGAATATTTTTTCTTTTTATTAAAAATATTATAAATAAGAAAATGGTTAAAAAAATCATAAAAGGCGTACTACCCAAAAAAGTAATAACTTTAAAAATAGTAGTTAAATAAGAATTAATATTAAAGGTAATTAAATTATATATCATATTATCAAAAGGAATAATATAATCAAAAGCTATTAATAAAGTTAAAGCAATAAATAAAATATCTATAATTATATTTATAATTATTTTATTCTTCATTTTTAGAACCTTTAAAGACGAATTCTCTTTGAATTACTAAATTAATTATACATAATAATGAATCTATAATTATTTTAATTAGTACAATTGGTAAATTAATTAAACTATAAAGATAAGTTACAGAACAACCAGATATAAACATTTGAATAATTACTAAAAAGTAATATTTAATTAATGATGATATACTCATATCTTTAAATATTAAATTAGAATTAATTATATAATTATATATTGATGATACTATTCTTGCTAAAATAGTAGCAGCTAAAATTTTAGTATTAATCCGTAAAATACCTAAAATACCAACAAATAAAATAATATCTAATACAAATGAACTAAAAGATGCTAAAAAATAACGCATAAATAATTTATAAATTAAGATTGAATCTTTTAAAGGATTAAAATGACTATTAGCATTACTATTTAAATAAATAGTTTCAATTTCTACTTCTCTAATTTTGATGTCATCATTTTTACAAGCTATTAACATATTAGTTTCATACTCATATCTTTCCCCAGCTAAATCTAAAAAATGTTCCATCAAGCCTCTACTCAATCCTCTTAAACCGGTTTGCGTATCACTAATATCTAAACCAATAAATATTTTAAAAATATTACGGGTTATTTTATTACCAAATTTACTTTTATTAGGAACATTTTCTTTATCAAAATCACGTACTCCTAAAATTAAATCATGTGGATATTTTAATAATTCTTTTCCTAATCTTTTTATATCTTTTACACTATGTTGACCATCACAATCACAAGTAATACAACCTTCAATCTCAGGATATTCATTTAATATATAGTTAAAAGCATTTTTTAAAGCTCGACCTTTACCTAAATTTTTATGATGATAAATAACATCAACATCTTTACTTAATTTTTTAAAAAAATTATCATAAACATTTTTACTACCATCATTGATAACTAAAATGTGTTTAAATTCTTTATGTAGTTCACTAATAAATTTTTGCATAATCTCTTCATCAGGATCAAGAGTGGGAACTACGACAAATATATTTTCCATTATTCACCTACTTTGTTATTGCTTCCATATTAACAAGTTTATAACCATCATTATAATAAATAAAATATAATCTATCATGCATAATATCTTGTTTATCTTGGCCACTTACGACCATATTTTTTTCTAAATACACTTCACAACTAAATGCATTATCATTATAAATAATAAAATTTTTAATTTCTTCATTAGTAAATACCGGATTTTTTAGACGATGATTGCTGACAAAAGTTCGATCAACATTTCTACTCCAATTATAAGCTTGATTATAATAATAAGAATCTTTAATTAAATAAGGAGTTAAACTATAAAAACCACCGCTTAAATCATTAGTTAAATATAAACTCCAATTTTCTGCTAATTTTAAAATATCAAAGTTATCTTTAATTTCTTTTTTAGCCTCATCTAAGGTATTAATCTTTTTAAATTTTTTAGTTACTATTATTTTATTATCTTCTTCTTGATAAGTAACTTCTTTATTATTTTCATCAACTATCTTAATTTCAGGCTTATAAACTAAATTATTTACTTCATAAGTTTTACTTTTTTCTATTTCTATATAATCTGTTAGACGTTCTAATCCTTCAACGTCACCTTCTTTAACAATCAAGCTATTATCTAGTTCTTGATTATTAACATATACTTTATAATTAGTAGGTACTTTTATTTCATAAGCATAAATTCCTTTATCAAAATAATTTTGATAATCAACTATTTTCCATTCATCTATTTTTAAAATGGCCATTCTAGTATAAGAATTAGTACTTTTAATCGATACTGTACTTATTAATTTATCATTATTATATAAATCATAAGCAAATACTTCATCTTTACTTAATTTAGAATTTTTCTTTATTTTTAAATTATCACTTTGATATAATTTTTTTAAACCATCGCTAATTTTAGCATTACTTTTTTCATATTTACTTATCTCAAAAAGATTATCTTTAACATCTTCGGTAAGTTTACCAGAAGTAGCTAAATATTTTATATAATTATCTACTAAATTACGTTCATAAATTACCATACTATTATAAACATAAGATAATAAAATACCACTTAATATACATAACAATATTGTAAATAATATTAAAGATTTTTTATATAAACTACTTCTTTGCCATTTTCTTACTATTTTAAGTTTTGCCATAATTACCTCTTTTCTACTACAAAGCCAGTAGGTAAACGCCATGATGAATTAGAATAATATAAAGTAACCGAAGTCATTTCATATTTACCATCGTAATACATTGAAGAAGATGATCCACCATCGATATTAGCAGCATTGACTGCCCCATACTCTTGCATAATCTCAATTAAATCAGAAGCAGTAGCTCCTAAATGGCCAGACGCACCCCGTCCATCAGTAACTAAAAGTAATACAGTTCCATCAGCTCTTTGACCAATAGCAGTTCTTGGGTTGGCACCACTACCAGAGCCATTAAATTCTCGGGCTTCTCCATTAATTATTAATTTTACAAAATGGTTATTAGCATCACTTGATTCTTCTTGAAAAGCAACAGCATCTCTAATTTTTTCATCTTTAATAACTTTTTCAACCTCAGAGGCATTTTTACCACTTAAATCAATAACTTTAAGTAAATTATCTTCATTAAAACCTACTAAATGCATTCCTCTAATACCAGCGGGACTATTGTATTCTATTTTACCTTCTCTTACAACTAAGCCCATTGGCTTACCACCGGCATTGCCATTAGAATAATATAAGCCACCATTGACACCGGCAAAAGCATCAGCATCATTAACAAGCTTATCAAGTGTCACTCCATATGTTTTCCAAGAGCCATCATAAATTGTAGCTAATTTAACTCTGGCTGGATCATTGACAATAATCATTTTAGCAAAGTAAGTACTTCCAGATATTTCAACAAGTTCAATACCATTTTTATCAAGATTACCTTCGGTATTTATTAAACTACTATCCATTTCTTCATCAAAACTGGCCATAGAATTGCTATCAACAATTGCTTGCACTTTTTTATCGCTCATAAATAATTTAACCACAAATTTCATTTGTCCCGTCTCTAAAAGAGTTGTTACAAAAAGATTACGAGCATGTTCACTAGGGCCATAACAAAATATTAATCCTGCTGAATATATGGTAACTAATAAAACTAATAAAAATATTCCTACAAAACTAAAAAACTTACCAATATATTTTAAAACTTTCATTTACTACCATCCTTACTACTATTATGAAATATCTATCAAAATAATAGCATATATAAAATATCACTTCAAGAAAAAATTATTATTTTTTCTAATATTTAATAATTTAAAAAGCATTGATTTTTTCAATGCTTATAAATTGGCAATTATTTTATTATATCTTTGATAAATATCTGAATTATAATTTATTATTTTATCATTTGCTAATCGATATACTAAAAAAGATTTAACAACATTTAATTCATTAATATTTTTATAATCTTTTTTTAATTATTTTTATTTAAAGTTATAAAAAAACATATTATACCGTGAATAATATGTTTTAGATTATATGTATATTTTTATTTCTATTATTTTTCTTGAAAAAGATCATTTAAAATTGCTACATTATCTAATACATATGTTGGTTTAAATTTAGTAGTTTTTAAATCATCTACTGTACTTTCACCAGACAATACACAAATTGTATCAATATCTGCATTATTACCTGCTGCAATATCAGTATATAATCGATCTCCTACAAGAATTGTTTCTTCTTTGGTATAACCATATTTTTCCATAACAGCATAAATCATTTCTGGACGTGGCTTACCAATATAAATTGGCCTCTTTTTACTAGCATTATATAGCATATCACAAATTGAACCACAATCTGGTACATATCCAAATGATACTGGGCAAACTATATCCGGATTAGTTGCAATATAATATATATCTTTTGTTAATAAATAAGAAGCATCTTTCAATTTTTTATAATTTAATTCTGTATCATACCCGATTAAAAGTATAGTTATATTATCATCCACTTTATCAGTAATTTGTAAATTATTTTCTTGTAATTCATTTTTTAAACTTTCAGTTCCCACAACATATATATAATTATTTTTATAGTCAAAATGATTTTTTATATAAGAAATTGTAGCTTGCGTAGAAGTAAAAAAATCATCTTTTATAGTTTTTATACCCATTTTTGCTAATTTATTAACATAATTATCAACAGATTTAGAAGAATTATTTGTTAGAAATATATATCTACCATCATGATTTTTTATATTGTTTAATAATTCTTGTACTCCATCAAATAGTGTCTCATCATTATATATTGTACCATCCAAATCAAACAAAAATAATTTTTTGCCTTTTAATTTAACTAAATCTTCATTTGTTAAATAATATTTTTCCATAATTACTAATCCTTAAATAATTCTGTTGCTAATTTTAAATCATCATGATTATCTATTTCTACCCAACGCCCATTTAATGGACATGGTTCAAAAGTTACTTCAGACAAAATATCATTCAAAGCTACTTCGCTCCATAATTTCAATTCTTTTTTTTCATCTATGTATTCATGACATTTTTTAAAAAATGCTTCACTTGCTTTTGGAGAAAATTTATAAACATCTATTGAATTACCAAAAGCATCTTCTTTTGGTATTTGCTTTGAAATAGCAGTAATTTTATTGTCTTTTACAATTACTTTCATAGATTCTTCATTAAAACTTCCAATTTCTGTAACTATTGCATTTTTATATTCATCTTTTATTAGCTCTGTTATTATAGATTCATCAAAGAAAACATCAGCATTCATCATTATAAAATTTTCATTTTCCATAATATTATGTGCTAAATAAGCAGAATACATATTATTAGTATTAGCATAATCTTCACTTTTAATTATTTTTATATTAGGATAATTTGACATTATAAAATTTTCAATAATATCAGATTTATATCCTGTTACAATAGTAATATCCGTAACTCCATTATTAATTAAATTTTCAATTTGTTTTTTTAAAATTGGTTTACCATTTACAGCTACCATTGATTTTGGTCTATCATCAGTAAGCGGTGCTAATCTCGAACCAAAACCTGCTGCTAAAATTAAAGCTTTCATTCCATTTTCTTCCTTTCATAAACTCAAACTTTTTTTCAATGTTTATATTTTAACATATAATAACCTTATTATCAATTACATTATTGCAATTAAAATTATAATCTTAAAAATTAATAAAAATTAATTGAAATATGCTATTGTATTATTAAACTTATTGCTTTCTTAATTTTATCATAATTCCTAAATAATAATTACCACTTTCAAATAATGAACCACTTGAATCTATTAATACATCTACTATTTAACCTGTTATACCATTTATAAATGTTTGATGATATTCACCAACAAATGATTATGCAAAATATTATATTAAATTATATATTTATACTTTACTTAAATTTAATGCATTTATTAATATAATTTTTTTACTTAGTGATAAAACATTTTAAACCACGATATTCTACAATATCTTCATTTGACAAATTAAACGAATCGACTTCGTGATATAATTGATATTTATCATTTACTGGTCTTGAAGTTAATACAATAGCAATCTTCATATCATCATACTTATCTTCATATTTATTAACTAAATCATTTACTTCATCTAATGAATAATTACTTATATTAATAATTTGTGTATTAGGGTTATTAAAATCGTCACTTTTAACAAATTGTTTTCCATAATAGTCAAAAACTTCCGCAACACCTTGAGCCATAATTACATAATTATCTTTATTTAAATCTTCAATTATTGATTTATAATCTTCGTTTCCATAATAATAATTAAAGCGAAAATTCATTGAAGAAATAGAAAAAAGAATAATTAGTGCAACTGCTAAATATTTCATATTGTATGCAGAAATCAATTCTACAATTAAAACAATAAATATGGCTGAAAGTGAAATAATATGTCTTTCCCAGAAGCTATAATTAAATACAATTGATAATAAACAAAAACATACAATTAATATTATAGCGGCTAATAATACCCAAAAAGATCTATTTTTTAATGGCTTTTTAACAATATTTTTAATTAGCGCTATTACAAAGAGCATAAGAACTATTGTCAATGCTAAAATTAAAATAATCATAATAGGAGTTAAATCACTTAAACTCGGACTTCTTAAATCATTTCTTGATAAACCAAGACCTCCATAACCAAAAATATAATATATACTAACTATTAAACTAGCAATAACTGATCCAGAAGCATTGCCAATACTTGATGATGATGAATAATAAAATGTAAAAGCCATATATCCTAATAACAAAATATAAAATAGAATAGCTACTAAAAATACTTTTAAATGTTCCTTAAATTTAAGATCATTTTTTTGCCAATGATATAAAATACCACAAGCATAAATACAAAATGAGAAAACAAATAATAAATGAAAAGATATACCAAGTAGCATAAATAAATGAATAAGAATTATATTCTTCTTACTATTAAAATCATCTGCATAAAAAGAATAATATACTATTGCCAAAGCAAATGAAAGAAGTGCTATATAAGGTCTTGCTTCATTTAAATATGCAATAAACATCGGATTAACTAGAAAAAATAAAGTTCCTAACCATACTTTCTTTTTCTTACAAATTGCCTTGGTAATTTTATAACCATAAATCATATATAAAAATGCTGGTAATATATTAACAGATCTCATAGCTATTTCAGAAAGTCCAAATATTCGTGACCATAGCCAAGCAAAAAGAAGAAATAATGGCATTTGTTTCTCTGAACCAGGTGCATTTAGTGCCTTTTTTAACACTTCTATTGCATTAGAAGAATTGATAAATTTATATACTAGGCATTCATCACCCCACAAACTTTTAGTATTAATTCCAATTAATAAAGCTATTATTGTTGCAATAATTATTAATCCTATCGTTAATATTTTTTCATTCTTTTTTATAAACTTACTCATAAATAACTCCTTTCTAAATGATAAATATTAATTTAGAACAATAGATAAGAAAACTAATATTTTTATTGTACTAAACTTCTATTAAAAAGTCTAATAATAATGACTTCAAAAATTTTTTAATTCTTAATTTCGATTAAACAATTTATTTCCTAAATAATAAATACAATTACCAAGTAATGAACCACTTGAATCTATTAATACATCAAATATTTGACCATTTCTACCATTTATAAACGTTTGATGGTATTCATCCGTAAAAGCATATAATATACAAATTATTATACTAACTAAATATTTATGCTTTACATTACTTAAAGTTAAAGCATTTATTAATAATAGACATAATATTAAATATTCTGTAAAATGAGCTAATTTTCTAATAGGCATATTTAAATTATTTATTAATAATAATTTTTTATCATTACTGACATGATGATCTCTTATACCTGTATCATATGTTGCTTCATCTACTTTATCTATTATTTTATCAATTGTATTCATACTAGTATTATTAGAATTATCACTATCTATATTGGAAAATATAAATATTAAAATCATCCATAATATTACTAAAATATAAGATATTATTTTTTTTATGTTAGTCATTGTTTACATCCACTCTTTTTTAATACTTTTAAAATTAAATTATATAAATATATAATTATGTACCAATTTTCAATTATTAAATATATAAATATAATTAATAAATTAATAATATTAATAAATAAATTATTTATAAAATATGAAATACTACTCATTATAAAAAATAAAGTATAAATTAATATTTTTTTCATATTTAAATTGTATTTTATATACTTTCTACTATCATAATATCTGTATAATGCTAAAAGTATATATGAAATTACCGTAGATATACACGCAGCATATAAGCCAATGAATTTTATTAATAATAAATGAACTATTAAATTAATAATGGCCGCTATTAAAGTTGTATTTGCTACTTCTTTAGATTTTTTTAACGAAATATAGATACAACCAGTTAAGTTTCCTAAAACATCCCATGAATTTGCATATAACAAAACAGGAATATAATTATATGATGTTATATACTTTGAACCAATTATAACATTAAAAATAAATGGTAAAATAGTTACAATTACTAAAGAAAGAGAAGCAAAAAGAATAAAAATTTTATTTATCATTTCTGTAAAATATTTTTCTTTATCTTTATCTTTAATATGTAAAACAGCTGATTCTTGCCAAGACATATTAAAAACAGTATAAATACTACTTAAAACATTTGAAAATTTACAAGAAATACTGTAAATACCATTATAAGCCGTTCCTAGCAACATAGAAATTATAGTTCTATCAGAAACATTTACAATCCACCAAGAAAAGGAATTCGATATCATAGGTAAAGAATAATGTAATATTTCTTTTATAAATTTTTTATCTATTTTTTTAAAATCTAATAATTTAAAAAACTTAATTCTTAATGTAATATAAAATATACTAAAAATATTGGCAATACTAGATGCTATTAAAATACTCTCTGCTCCAACTTTTAAAAATACAATCATAATATAATTAGTAGTTAAAGTAATAATTGCAGTAAATATACTTACAATAGAATAATCCTTGTTCATTCCTAATCCACGGAATATTTGAATCATATTATTGCTAACCATTAAAATTATTAAATTAAATATTACATATCCAAAATATTTAATTTTTAATAGCATTAATAAAACAATGCAAATTACACTAATAGGAATTATAGTACATAATAATATAAAGAAAATATTTGTAATAATTTTACTGATTTCTTTATTATTTTTTCTTTTATCTGCTAAAAACCTAAAAATGGCACTATCCAATCGTAATGTTAGAATTGGAGCAAAAAGCAATATGTAAGTTTGAAATAAATCAATTGTTCCAAAATTTTGAGATGGCAAATATCTTGTAAATAAAGGCAATAATAAAAGTGTAGAAAATTGAGTTGCAAATTTTCCCATAAATAATACAATTGTATTTTGTATAAATTCTTTATTTCTATTCATATCTATTTTACCTTAATTTTTAATTTTCAATTATATTATAAAGGAAAATTAAAAATACATCTTTCTAATTCAATAAGAATTTTTTATTAAAAATTATTTATTATCATTAAAATACATTTCTTTGCCATCTGAAAATTTTACTTTTATAGGATTATGTGTAACTCTTTTTTCTTTTGGAGGTAGTTTCATATAATCAGAACCATAGGTTTTTGTTAAAATATAATCACTGTCATTAGGAACACTATAAATTTTTCCTTCAAATATCATTTTTTTGACAGGTAAAATTTTTTCCTTTAAAAATATTTGAGCTTTATAACCATATGTACTACCAAACATAGCACAGTATTTTAAATTTTTGTTATCATTTAATGTCATTATCTTATTATTTAGCCAAACTAAAAATCTATATGGCAAAAAAGAAAATAAAGTAGCCAATATTTTACTATATAAATGACTTTCTGATATTCTAATATTGACTTTATAACTAATTGCGTGCCGTAAAAACCTAACCAGTCTAAATTGCATGTATTCTAGAACACCTTTTTCTTTTTTAACATCATCTAATGGAAAAATATCTATCCATATTCCTTTTGGACCATTATAATTTTCCTGTAAATTTTCAATATATTCAGTTTTATTATTTCTAATTTTTGCAAATGGAAGCCAATATTTAGAATTAGTAACACTATAATCTAAAATTATATCATTAGTTTCTTTAAATAATTTTAAAAACATTTCATAATCTTTTCTAGGCATCGCAATATCAATATCATCATCCCACGGAATATAGCCTTTATGCCTTACAGCTCCTAAAAGAGTACCACCTATTAAAACATAATTTAAGTTATATTGATCACAAAATGACACAAAATACTCTAATAATTTTAATTGTTCATTTTTAAGTTTTTTTAAATAATTTTTATTCATTAGTTACCTCATTTCTATTATTACATATTTTTTTATTTTTAAATAAAGGAAGCGCAAAGAGAATTGTATATGGATTATAAGGAATAATAAAAGCATTATTTTCCATTAATAAATAAATAGACCATAAAATTAAATATACTATCAACATATAATTTTCATTTTTATATAATTTATTTATAGATAAATAATAAAGAATAATAATTAAAATCGAATATATTAATCCACAATTTAATAACATGTATATATATCCATTATCTAATGCATATGAACTTGTACTGGATATAGTAAATAATTTAACTCCAAATAAATTAAAAATCCCAAATTTTTGCAAATATAGATTTGCTAAATAAATTCTACCTGAAAAAATATCATTAAGTTTATAAATCCAGTTAAAACCATTATTATAATTAGAAACAACATATAAAGAAATTATAAATAAGATTAAAAATAAAGATTTAGCAAAAACTTTAAATAGTTTATTATTTAATACTACTTTAACAAATTTACTAAATAAAATTAAATAGAATAAAAATATGAATAATACAATAATACAAGATCTACTATCTGTAATTATAATATTTGCAAGCAAAGATAATATAGTAACAATTATTAATTTTAATTTTGAGTGATTTCTATTAATATAAGCATAATCAAAACATAAGCTTAAAATATTAATACCTAATGTATTTGGATGAGGAAATCCTAATGCATATCTTACTTTTCCATCAAAACGGAATCTATTATTAATAGTAGTAAAATTCATAAAGTACAAACTAATTACAATAAATAAAAAAATTATTCTATATTTAAAATCTTTTTTAATAAATTCATCAAAATCTATATTTTTAAAACACATTATCAACATTAGAAGTTTAAAAACTTTTAAATCTCTAGAATTATAAAAAATTACTAAAAACAAGACTGTACAAAACGATAAAAATAAAAGTGTTTTTATCGAATAATTTGAATTAAAACTATCATATACAAAATATATTAAAAGAATTATTATGGCAATATAGTTTAAAATTTGATAATAGCTTTTAATAAATATTACTTCTGAAAACATATTAGAAAATAGTAATAAAAAATAGCCAATATAAAACATAAAATTTTTATTAATCTTTTTCATATTCACCTACTCTTTTTATCTTTAAATTTTTAATTTTAAAAATTATAATAGGAAAATAGTATCTTAGTATCATTTTTAATTTTCTACTTATACCTACTTTATTATCTTTTAAAACATATTTAAACATATTATAAGTTTCACTATTTTTAAGTTTAATTTTTAATTTTGATTTGTATATACAATACTCTAAATAAGCAATAATATATAAATAAAAGTCATAAATATATGATAAATTTATTTTTGAATTATCATTATATATTTTTACAAGATTTTTCATTGAATCTAAATTTGAATAATGTTTTTCGGTAAATTTCATTAAATGTGTCACACTATTTGGATTTTGATAATAATAATAAATTATTGTTGGATTAAAACTAATTTTTTGACAAAATTTTAGATAATTTGCATTAAAAAGTGTATCTTCACAATAAAAAATTGATTCATTAAAAGGTTTACTTCCTAATTTTTCTATTATTTCTTTTTTATAGAGCTTATTCCATACATATCCTTGAAAAGAACTATTCCTAATTAAATTATAATAAGCTGCATCTTTATCAAAATATTTGCAATCAAAATTTAACTCTTCATTGATATTTTGATTAAAGTCATAAATTATTTCAGCACCACCAACAGATAAATCATTATCTTTAATTCCATTCCATAAAATTTCACAATAATATTTTGAAATAAAATCGTCAACATCTACAAATGTTATATAATTACTAGTAGCATTTTTTATACCATAATTTCTAGCATGACTAACACCATAATTTTTAGAACTTAAAACTTTTATTCTATTATCCTTTTTAGCATATTCTTTACATAATTTTAAACTACTATCAGTCGAACCATCATCTACTAATATAATTTCAATATTTTTATATGTTTGCTTTTGAAGACTAGCAATACATTTTTTTAAATATTTTTCACCATTATAAATTGGTACTATAATACTTATTAATTCTTTTTTCATTTAATTCACCTATCTAGTTTTTACATATAATTGTTTTAATATTTTATAATATGGTAATGGTATTTTAAAAACATCCTTCATAAACATTATTTTACAAGTAGAATTGCCAAAATCTTTATAAAATTTACGAGGATGAAAAACATAATATAAAAATGAATTATGTTCTATTAATTTTTTTGTATAAACATTTTGAAATTCAATGTTTTTAAACATTTTTATAGTTTTAAGTTTAGGTTTTAAAGTAACATCACAATAATTTATAAACGAAGTTTCTTTAGACAATATGTCCATTTCAGTTGAACGACAATTAACAACATCGATTATATATTTTTTGGCACATTCTTGCAAATCAATAATATTTTTTAAATATTTATTATCTATATTAGTTTTTTTGCTAAATAATGGCTCTACTAAATTTTTATTTAACTGATATGCTTTTGTAGAAGCATCTGTTGATAAAAACATCAATTCAAATAAACCAAGATTTAAATTAATAATTGATTGATAATCCATATTATTTTTATCAAATAAAAAACCTTTTCTATTTAATTTTTCATATTCTTTATTTTGTGATGTATTAAAAATTCCATAATAATACCCAAATAATTTTGTATTTTCATCAATTATATATTTTTGAAAATTATATTGTATTGTTCCACTCCAACCTATATCTGCAATAGCGATATTTCCATTAAAATTATTTTGTTTTAAATATCTATTTAAATATTCATGTTGTAATTGACCTTTTTCCTCTAAAATAACTTTAATATTATTAAATAAATCTTCTTTTTCTTTTTTTGTTAAATTTTTTAAATTTTTATTTTGATATGGAAGTTGCAAATCAATTTCAAAAATATGTAACATATCTTTAATTGTAGAAACTTTCGTATATAATGATTTTGTTCTATTTATAATATCATCATAATCTTTTATATTAATTAAATTAGATAATATAGAAGCTTTTCTTGAAGTATATATATAATATAAAGGAATTTTATCTTTATATTTAAGAATATACGAATCCATAATTAATTTAGCATCTCTTGCTAAAAAATATATTTTATCTATTTTATCTTCTTTTATCTTAGTATGTAACCAAGTAGTAAAACTATATAAAATTGGTCCTAATACTTCATAGCCAAATTTTTCATATTCATTCCATTCTGGATTAATATGATTATTTATAAAAGAAGATAGTATATTATAATCTAAATTTTTATTTTTTTTAGAAGTAAATAAAGTATTATTTATATTTCTTTTTATTAGAATAGACTTTATATTTAATTTTTTACAAGATAAATAATCTGATTTAATTGTATCCCCAATATGAACTAATTTATCAGTAGAAATTTTTTCTTCCTCTAATAATTTTTTAAATAAGTTGCCACTACTTTTAGTTAATTTATATTCATTTGACAAATATAATTTATCATATTTTGTGTAGCCATTGCTTTTTAAAATTTTTTCTACTACATCCTTTGGTAAATACATATCAGATGTTATAAATATTTTTTTATTATTTTCTAAACAATAATTATATATTTCCGCCATCTTTTTATTTGTAGTGCAAAAACTTAATTCCATTTCTATTTCTAAATTATATATATCTTTTTTATTTTCAATATCTAATTCATTATATATATCTTTTAAAGTTATTTCTTCATATTTAGATTTATTTCTAGCAATACTTTCTGCTTTTATTCTTTTTTCCTTAAAATTAATAATATTAGTTTTTCGTTCTATAATATCAAATATATTAGAAGGTTTATAAATATTTCTTTTAATTAAAGTATCAAACACATCAAAAGAGATATAATCATAATCTTTAATTATATCTATTATATCTATGTAGTTTTTAGCAAAAAGCTTATAAATAATATTTTTAATTATGCTTTTTACCATTTTATTACCTCCTATTAATAATAATTTAACATTAAAAATTACTTTTTCCTTTATATTTTTTCAGCTAATTCCTTGGCCTCAACCATGCAATCTTCCATTGAACAATATGTCCAACTACCATATCTTCCTATACTATATATATTTTCTTTTTGAAGTTCATTCATAGTTTCTTTAACTATTTTATTATATCGACTATCAATGTGAATATAAGCTGGATCCATAACAATACTCATATAATCTACTAATTTAAATGTATTATCAATAATACCAACTTTTTGTAAATTTTTTAGAGTTAAATCTAATTGTTTTTTTATTTCTTTTTCAGTAATTTCTTTATCTTTTGGATAACCAATTTCAATATACATACTTAATTTATCAGTATCTAATATATTATCATAAAACCCTGCACGATAAAAATTAATATTCTTATCAGGATAATAAATCCAATTTTCTGTATTATAAGATGATTTTTTATTAAAACCCAAATTAAAAACTAATATTTTATTATACGTTAATTTATTACTTAATTCAGTATATTTTTCATTATTTAATAATTTTAAAAATTGATTAAAAGGAATAGTATTAATTAAATTTTCATAATCTATAATTTCACCATTAGCTAATTTAGCTCTTTTATTTTTTATATCTATTTCTTTAACAGATGAATTAAAGAGTAATTTATCTTTATCTATTCCTTCTAAAAGTTTTTCAATTATAACTTGTGCTCCTTTTTTTGGATATAAAAAAGTATTATTATATGATGAATTTATTTTCGTTTTCATATTGTTAATTATTGCTTCTTTATCGGCATATGGAAAAAATCTTCCCATCGCATCAACATCAAGTTTTGTTAAATCACAAGCATACAGCTTTTCATTATATGGTTTTAAAAATTTTTCTACAATAGATTTACCAAATTTACCATATAACATGTCTAAAAAATTATCATATTTTTCTTGTTCTTTTTTATTAAATAAATCATATAGACAATCAATAAATTCTTCTTTTTCAAGTTGATGGATATTCATTTGGAAAGGATAATCAATTAATTTATTTTTATAATATATATAAGTTTTTTTATTTTTTGAAACATATTCACTGACATCTAGACTATCAATAAACTTTTTTTTAAATTCATCAGTTTTAAAATGGAAAAAATGCCCAGCATAATCCCAAAAATATTCTCCTTTTACAATAGTACGACAATATCCACCAGGAGTATTATCTTTTTCTACTATTAAATAATTATCACAATAATTAGCATAAGTTAAACCAGATATACCAGCTCCTATTATTAAATTTTTAACTTTCATATTATATCACCAATTTAACCATGAACTTCTTTTTCTTTAATTTTTATAAAAAATCCTGGGAAATGCTTACGAATAAAATTAATAATATTTCCAAACATTAAAGAAAAAGTGACACTTTTCATTTTCATAGGAATAGTTAAAATTTTAAATTTTAAAGATAATGATTTAGCATTTGACAATGCATCAATAACATAAGGATGATTTAAAATTTCTTTAACTTTTTTTCTTTTTTCTTTATTACTTATTTGTTTATTATCAGCTAATTCTTGTACACATTGAAAAACACGGCCAATAAAATAACAACTTATACCATCAATACTTTTTTCATCTTTAATATTCCAATGCTTATATAATTTTAATACATGCTCATAATGTTCAATTCTTTTTTCAAACATCTTTGGGTCACTATAATTTATCATTGTTTCAGAACCTTTACGTGAACGATACCAATGATATTTTGCCATAGAGGATATAACAACTACATTAACATCCATTAAAACTTCCATATTAAAATGATGATCATCCCATTTAGTATTTGGGAATCTTATATTATTTTTTATTACAATTTCTCTTTTTAATAATTTATTACAAGCTAAACTTAAAAAACTATTATTAAAATATTTATAAGCATTTTTTCTAAATTCTAATTGATTTTTATAAATGTAATCATCACATTTGGTAGTATAAATAACCTCTTTGCCATTTTGATAATATTCCATTAAAAATCCTGTTACTACAAGATCAGCCTTATTGTTTTCAGCTAATGTATACATTTTTTCCAAATAATCTTTTTCTATCCAGTCATCAGCATCCATAAAATATAAATATTTCCCAATTGCTTTATCAATTGCAACATTTCTAGCTTCCGGTGCACCACCATTTTTCTTATGAATTACCTTTATTCTTTTATCTTTTTTAGCATATTCATCGCAAATTTTTCCAGAGTTATCTAATGAGCCATCATCAACTAGATAAATTTCAATATTTTTAAATGTTTGATTTAATAAACTTTCGATACCTTTACCAATAAAATCTTCTACATTATAAACTGGTACAATTACTGAAATTTCAACTTTTTTCATACTTACCTCCTATTTAGCCCCTCGGCCTATTAAAACCATTTTTATTGTATCAAATATACATATAATATCTAATTTTATTGATTTATTTTTTATATAATAATATTCTAATTTTAATCTTTCTTCATAAGTAGTATTAGATCTTCCATGACATGCCCACCAACTAGTAATACCAGGTCTCACACTTTCATAAATTTTATGATTACCTTTATGAGCATCTAATTCTCCTGGCACAAGAGGTCTTGGCCCTATTAAAGACATTTCTCCAAATAAAACATTAATGAATTGTGGTAACTCATCTAATGACGTTTTTCTTAATATTTTTCCTATTTTAGTAATTCGAGGATCATTAGACAATTTTTGATTTAATTCCCATTCTTTTTTATATTTTTTCTTTTTCAATAATTCTTTTAATACATCATCAGCATTAACTACCATTGTTCTAAATTTATATAACTTAAAAACTTTTCCATTCTTACCTATTCTTTTTTGATTATAAAATATTGAATGAAAATCACCATTTAGCATATAACTAATTTTAACAATAATAGATATTGGCAATAAAATAATTATTCCTAACAATCCACAAATAATATCAAATATTCTTTTAATTGCCAAATAAAAATAATGCTTTTTAATACTACATGTAGTGGAATCTTCTAACACTATGCTTTCTTCCATACTTTAACACCCTTTTTTAAATCCCTGAAATAATTAATAAGTTTTAAATTATATTAGGTAATTTAATTTAATACCATACATATTTTAATGGCTATTTACTCATTTGTCAAGCAATCAATAGTCTTTTGTAAAAATTGGTAACAAATTAATTTATAATCTATTAATATTATAAATTAACTTAATATTTTTGTTCCATTAAAAAAAACAATATCAGAAAATCAATATTGCTGTTTTTAATAAATAATTATTGTATTAAAGTATATAAAATATAATTTCAGTTATTTCATTATCATATTCATTAAAGCAATGAAAATTTTATCATTATCTGTATTAAAATTACTCATTTGCTAAAACATTTCTAAAAGTTATATATATATCTTTATCAGATAATAAATTTGATGATGCTTCAATTGGTGATAATCCACATCTTGCATTAATCCATGGACTTTGATTATGTGAAATATTTTCTAACTCATCAGCACTGTAATTTCCATAGATTTCCATAGTTTTATTTAAAGCATCCATAATATTTTTATCAAAATCAATAGTTTCGACTTTTTCAAGGTAAATTAAATTTATGCCATTATTTTTATATAATGAATAAATTTGTGGATTTACCGGTCCATGGACCCAAGCTTCAAAGTCATTTTTAAATAATAAATTAGTTAAATTATCTGGATTATCATTATTTTGAGCTAAATATATTCCGTAACTAAAATATAATAATTTTTGTAATTTTTTATGCGTCATTGGTTCAGTATGTAAAAACCATTTAGCAATTTCATATATATCACTTACTGCATATTTCATTAATAAAGCCTCCTTTATTTTCATACTTATTAGCCACTAATTGCACATTAATTTATATTTTGATTCTAATATTTCAATTATTATTTTTAATGCATTAATAGTATCTTCAAATTTAATATCTTTTACATATGGATTTTTTATAACATATTCATTCCATAAATTGTTTATATTATTATCATTGCTTAAATCATTGATAACTTCTCTAAATTGTTCTATATCAATGTCTGTATCTCTTCTTTTAAAAGTATTTTTTACAGCTTGAATTAAGTTATCTTTACTTAATTCATTAATCTTTGTATTAATTAATATATAAATATCATAAAAATCTTTTAATCTTGTATTTAATAAGCCTCTTGTAACAATAGTTTGAAATTTTTCAGCTAAAATTGTTTCAAGTGTATATGACATTATTGGTATCTTTTTATTATCAAAAATAGAATTATAATTATATTTCATTTCTTTTGGAGTAATAACATCCCCTGTTGTTAATTCAATAGTAATATAAGTTTTATTATTATCTAACATAGATAAAACATTTAATCTAAATCCTCCATATTCATCTTCTAATCTAATATTTTTAATAGATATAATTTTAAATGATACTCCATCATTAATATTTATATTAAGTATTTCATTAAATACTTTCTCTACATCTTTTTTTGTAAGAGGTATGCCCTTTAAAGTTGCATCCATATCCTTAGTAGTTCTTTCATCATCTCCAATAATTGAAGTAAGTAATAAACCACCTTTTAATATTATTTGTCCTCGATAATTACTTTTAGATATCCTTTCTAAAATTCTTTCAAAATAAAATAATTGATAGAATTTTTGAGAAATATCACTATTACCATGAGCCTTTTTAGATATAATATTTTTTAATTTATCAGAATTATTTATAACACCACCTCCATATATTCATAAACTTTTTTATCAATACGTAATTTTTTTGCATATTTCATTAATTTAATTAAATCTTTATCCTTTCTTTTAGCATACCTTTTTAATGCCTTTGTAAAAATTTCTTTATCCATATGATTTCTATACTTAACTATATCACAAATAGTTCTTTCTAAATCATAAGTTCTAAGTTCCATTCCAAAAGGAGATTTAATTGTAGTTAAGCCTAAATTCAAAAATTCTTTTTTTACATAATGAAGTTGAACATTTTTATCTTTACTTAAATTGCCATTATAACCAATTGGAACAGTCATTTCAAAATAAAGTGGTGTTCTATCAGATAAATCATAAAAATAAAGTGTTGTAGAATGAGAAAAAACACAATTTTTAGATTTTAATTGATATTTGTAATAATCATCACAAAAAGAATTAGCAATTGCATAAAACCCTCTGGTAATTCTTTCTAATTTATTTTGTTTAACTAATCTTGTTAATTCAATAGTATTAATATTTGCTTCCTTAACTTGTTTGGTTGTAATGTATCCATTATTTTTATTTACAATTTTAATAATTTTTTCGGCATTAGTCAATATTACCACTTTCCTTCATATTAATTTTATCATTTATTTAAATACATGTAAATTTATTTTGTTGCTTTTTTACTTATTTTTTAATATTTTTGCGTTTCTTTGCAACATTTAATAATTATTCAATTATTTATGGTTTAAAATAAAAATTGATTATTAAGTGTAAACTTATTCTTCACTTAATAACCAATCAACTACATTCATTTTAGTTATTCCATCATAGTCAGCTTCTAAATCTAGATCTAAGGTTAATAATATTTTAGGATAATAATCTCCTGTTTTTTGTAATGATTTTAATTCTCTTTCTAATACATTTTTATCCCTAACAGATAATGCAACTTGATAATATTTTAAACCATTTCTATTTTCAGCTACAAAATCTATTTCTAATTCATCGACTTTTCCTACATATACTTTATAACCTCTTCTAAGCAGTTCAAGATATACTATATTTTCTAATATATGTCCCATATCACTATCTGCTTTTTTACCAAGTAAAAAACTTCTTAATCCAGTATCTACTACATAATACTTATAATCTCTTGCTAAAAGATTTTTACCTTTTACATCAAATCTTTCCGCTTTATATATTAAATAACTTTCTAAAAAAGATACAATATAATTTTCAACAGTATGATTACTAGTAGAAATACCTTTACTTGTTAAAGTATCACTTATTTTTTTGGTAGATATAGAACTACCTATGCTATCAAAAATAAACTTTAATATACTTTCTAACAACATCTTATCTGTTATATTATTTCTTGCAATTATATCTTTATATACTACTGTTGAAAATATTCCATCTAAATATTTATCTACATCATTTGGATTAGTTTTTAGTATACTTATGTTACCAGGCATACCACCATTTTTCATATAATTTAAAAATAATTGTTGATAATTATTATCATCAAATGCCGTAATGTACTCTTTAAAAGATAAAGGCAACATTTTTATTTCAATATATCTTCCTGATAACAATGTTGCAAGTTCACCAGATAATAAATAAGCATTTGAACCTGTAATATAGACATCAACATTTTTCTTTATATATAAACTATCTACGGCTTTTTGAAAATTTGGTACATTTTGTACTTCATCTAAAAATACATAATATTGTTTTTCATTATCTATTTTATTATTTATAAAATCATACAAATCTTTATAATCTTTAAAATTAAAATTAACATCTTCTAAATTAATATGAATTATTTGATTATCCTTTATTTTATTATCTTTTAAATAATTAATAAACAACTCAAATAAAGTTGATTTACCACATCTTCTTATGCCTGTAACAACTTTAATTACATCTTTGTCTTTCCATCTTTTCAATTCTTCAATATATTCTGGTCTTTGAATCATTTCTATCACCAATTACAATTATATATTATTTTTTATTTAAAGTCAACTTTTGGAAATATTTTTCCAAAAGTGCATAAAAGTGCAAAGTTTTGGAAACAAATAATATAATTAAATATTTTTTATAATTATTCAATTATATTATTTATTAATTTTTTTTCATCTTCTTCATCACATTTACTAGCCATTACTAATGCACAATACATAAAAGTTAATAAAAATAGTAATATTAATGTTAATATAATATAAATAATAATTTTCAAAATATTCACCTCGAATAAATGCTTACTATTATATATTAAAGTATATAAATAATTTGTCGAAAAAAGTATTATTAATACTTTTTCTTTATTATTATGGTTTAAAATAAGAAAAAAATGTAGTTACCTACACTTTTTTCTTATTTTATTTAATAATTTATTAATAATACTACCTGTTATTACGCCACCAGAATCTATTAATACATCTAGTAATTGACCACTTCGACCACTTATAAATGTTTGATGATATTCATCACTTATAGCATATATAATACTAAATAATATAGCTAATAAATATTTATGTTTAACATTACTTTTATTTAAAGCATTAATCCATAATAAACATAAAATTAAATATTCTGTAAAATGAGCAAGTTTACGAATAGGTACATTTAATGTCTCAATTAATTCTAATTTTTCTAATTTAGTTAATGGTTTTTCTTTAATATGTATACTAACCAAAGTATTATCTATTACTGATATTGTACTATTTATTAAACCAGTACTATTACTACTTGATAATTCTCCATTTGCACTAGAAAACATAAATATAACAACCATCCATAATATAACAAATATATAAGATACAATTATTTTTATTTTTTTATTATTCATATATACCACTTATTAATAGTTTAACATACAACTTATTATCTTAAAAGAAAAGAATTAGTTATAATTTACATTTAACTAATTCTTTTCTTTTAAGATTTGATTAAGACTATCTAAAATTTCTTTTTTAGAATACCTTTTAGAAGTATTAACCATTTCTAACTCTGCTTCTTGTAGTTTATTATAAATTTTATTTTTTAACTTTCTTTTTTTGTTATTTGTATTCACTAAATTTAAAGATTTCATAATACATATCCCCCTTTTTATAAAAATATATTATCTTTCACTTAAAATATTATTAATTTTTTCTTTGGCATTATTGACACTTTTTTCATTAGGTTCCATAACATAAAGTAACCAATTACTGCCCATACTATAAGTATAATTTCTACTATCAAAACCTGTAACTTGAATGCTTTCTATTTGCCATGTTGGCATACTCGTTAGTTGATATTTAATAAATGCCGTTATATCTTCTGTTTTAATATCTGTTTGAAATGAACCATTTAAAGTATTTAATATATCATTATATTTACTAATTAAAACACTAGATTTACTTACTTTATTAATAATAGCTGTTATTACTTGTTGTTGATTTTGACCACGATGATTATCACCATTAATATAAGTATATCTTTCCCTTGAATAAGCTAAGGCTGCATCTCCATCAAAATGATTCCATCCTTTTTTAACACTAACACTTTTATTAGTATGGGGAATAAAAGATTTATCTGAATAAATATCTATACCACCTATTACATCTACTACTTTAATAACAGTATCAAAATTAACTCTTAAATAATTATTAATATTTATATCATAAAATTGTTCAAGAGTTTTAACACTTTTATCAATACCATAAATACCAGCATGTGTAAGTTTATCTCTAATACCAGTTGTACCATATAGTTGGACATAATAATCTCTTGGAGTATTAACAAGTAATATATGATGCGTAATTGGATTAATTACGACTAAAATATTAACATCACTTCTACCCCTTACTGATGATACTTTACCATATTGATCAATACCACTAATATAAACAATAAAAGGATCTTTGGTTATCTCTACATTATCACTAACATTATTAGATACTTTAATTTTTAAATCAAAACTATAAATAGATTTCGTTTTTTCATCAAAATCTTCTACTTCTTCACGAATTAATTTTAAATAACTATCTTCAATACATATACCATCTATTTCACTATTATATAAATTATTTTGTAATTGACCAAATTCATTAGAAGTTATTTCTTCATAATTAATCTTTTGATTTAAAGCATTTTTAATATCATCTTTATTATCTTCTAAATATGCTATTTTTTTATTATTTAAATCTTCTATTCTATTATAATTATTACTTTTTAAAGTTATAACTTGATAAGTAATCGTAGCATATTTAGAAGATTGAACATTTTTTAAAAAATTATATGTATTTTTAAAATATATAGATAATAATAAAACTATTATTGATACTATAACAATTAATATATAACTAATAATCTTATGTTTTTTTATATAAAGAATAAGGATAATAATAGATATTATAGCATACACTATATAACCAATTATTAAATATTTTAAAGGCAAAACATTTAATTTAAATATATAATAACTAAATATAAAAAGAGATATTAGATATAATATAAAAAATAATATAGCTAATATTTTACTTAATACTTTTTTCAAAATATAATGCCTCCTTTTTATGAGTTAATTATTTTCCTAGCATTATCTGAAACTAATTTTTGATATTCATCTTCACTTATATATTTTAAAATTTTACTTTTAGCTTTTAAATATATTTGATAATCATCTTTATGATGATGAATATCAGTACCTAAATAATTAATTTTATGTTCTTTTAAAAGCTTTTTAAAAGCCTTTTTAGCCCCTTTTCCATACCTACCTAATATACTTTCCATATTACTTTGAAAATATACTCCTAAGTCTTCTAATTCCTCTATTTTATGAAAATCTTTTTGAAAAGATAGATATCTTTCTGGATGAGCTAAAATAATCTTATAATCTTTTCTAATTAAATCATTTAATATTTCTTTATAATTAGCATATTCACCACTCATAGGAAGTTCTATTAATAAATAATTAGAATCATTTAAAGTAGTAATTAAATTATTTTTTAAAAATTCTTCGATATTATCATCAATATAGATTTCATTACCTAAATAAATTTCTAAATCTATTTTATTTTTTTTAAGTTCATCTTTTAAAATATTTAATCTTTTTATATTTTCACTTTTGGGACTATTATATCTAGTATTATCAATATAATGCGGTGTTAAAATTATTTTTTTATAACCTATTTCTGATAAATTTTTTAATATAGTTAAACTTTCTTCAATAGTTTTAGCACCATCATCTACCCCATAAAGAAGATGGGAATGAATATCTATCATTTCTTTTCCTCTTCATTCCCATAATAACCATAACTATAATAGCCATATGTATGTTTTTTAAATTTAATATTATTAACAACACATCCAGCTATATTAGCATTAACATTTTCAAGTTCTTTTTTAACAGTTTTTAAATCATTTTTAGTTGTATAATTTAGTGATGTTACAATTAATGTCTCATCAGCAACTTTGGATAAAATTAGTGGATCAGATAAACCATTACTAGGAGTTACATCTAAGATAACCATATCATAAACACTTCTAAGTTTAGTAATTAAACTTTCAATTTTCTTAGAACTTAATAGTTCACTTGGATTAGGTGGTACTACTCCTCTTGGTAAAACATCTAATTTTTTTATTTCTGTTTTTTGAATAAAATCACCATAATTTTTTATATCTTCTACTAATAGATTAGATAAACCTTTTTTATTGATAATATTAAATATTTCATGTTGACGGCCTTTTCTTAAATCACAATCTATTAATAATACTTTTTTACCAGCTTGGGCAAAAGATGTAGCTAAATTAGCACTAACAAAACTTTTACCTTCACTTGGTACTGTACTTGTTATAAGTAAAACTTTTAAAGCACTATCAACCGAAGCAAATTGTAAATTAGCTCTTAAATTTCTAATACTTTCACTAGTTGCAGATTTTGGTTTCTTTTCTACAACTAAATCTGTATTTTCTGGACTTTTATAGATTTTAGCAATTAATGGTAGTCCAACTTCATCTTCAATTGCTTCTACATTTCTTAATGTATCATCAAAATAATATATAACAAAAATAACACCTAAACCACCAAAACAAGATATTAAAATAACTAATATAACATCTCTTACAAAAGTATCATTAGAAACATTCTCTGGAAGTTCAGCTTCATCTAAAACAGTAACATTGTTTATATTAAAAATATTACTAACTTCCTTTTCAAATACTTTAACTAATGTATTAGCTATATTAGTAGCATCAGCAGCATCTTCATCAGTAATAGCAATATTTAATATAGCAGTATCATCTACTGATGTTATATTAATTTCTTGTTCAAGTTCTGAAACTTCATAATGTAAATTTAATTTATCAATTACTTGTTGTAATACTAAATGACTCTTTAATATTTTAGTATATGATGAAACTAAATTTTGATTTAAAGTTAAATCACTTTGATTAATAGTATTTGATGTTGTACCATCAATAATTTGATTTTCTTCATTTTTTACTAATATTATTGTTGTATTAGCAGTATATACAGGTACTTTAAAAAATATATTATATACACTTAATGCCACTAATAAAACAGCTAATATAATAACTATTATATATATTTTCTTTTTAAAATATTGAAAAAAATCATTAATATTAATTTCTTCCATAAAATCACTCCTTTTTTTTATTCTTTTTTCTAGAATCTAATATTATAGCTATTAACCCCATAACGCCTAATATAATACCACAAATTAAAATTAAATCAACAATTTTTGTAACAATTTGAACTAAACAGTTAGAAAAATTATCAGTAATTATTAAAATATTTTTATAATCTATATTATTATATATAAGAAATCTTATATATAATAGCATTAAACTACTAGTAAATGGTATTATACCTAGATTTTGTATTTTTAATTTAATTAATACAATAATTAAAATGATAGTTATTATTAATAAACATATTAATGCTATATTTAATATAGTTTGTAATTTACTAAATAAATTAATATAATTATCAAACATATTATATAATTCTATTTCATTAGTATAAATTTTTAATAAATCATCTACTAAGGAAGTAATCGAATCTTTATCTAATATTTTAATTTCTTGATCTTTAATATACTCATCAATATTACTATTAATTTTATTCTCTATTTTACTTAAATCAATTTTATCTTTTTTATTTGAAAAAATAATATCTATATAATTATTAATAGCTATTTCTACATCTTTATTAGTATAAATATTATCTAGTATATTTTCAGAAAAACCGGAAGAAATTATATAATTTTCCATATTTTCTTTAATACTATCATAAACTTTTTCATAGTAATTATTTTCTTTTAAATTATTTTTTATATAATTTTTATTAAATATAGTAAATTTAAAAATTATTATTAACGTTAAAAAAATTAAAATTAGAGCCGTTAAAAACTTTAAAAAATAATCTAAAATAATTTTCCATTTATTCATCTTCATCACTTATTCTATAAGCATAGACAACATAACGTTGAGTTCTTCTTCCTACAACTTGTCTATTAATTGGATAACATGTATACATTATAAGTATTTCTCTTTTATCTTGGATTGAAAAAGCCTCTAAATCTTTTTCACTAACAACTTTATAATTATTTACTTTATATTTAAAAGTACCATATTCTGTTTCTATTAAAATCAAATCATTTTCTTCAAGTTCTTGAATTCTTCTAAAAAAATTAGCAGTATTATGAGCAGCAAAAATAATTGTGCCACCTTCACCTGGAAAATAAGATCCAGCATAATGTCCTACACCTTTACGTAAAATACTTAAAGAATCTCCATGATATATAGGAAGATTTAAATTTATTTTAGATATTTTTAAATTACCATATTTTTTACCATAATCAGGATAATTAACTATTTTTTGAGTCTCATAATCATATTCAAATTTATTTATATCATCATAACCATTTACTGCTACTGTATTTATTAAAGAAGAATAATATTCAATCTTTTTATTAAATCCGCCATAAATTATTAGTATAAATATTGCTAAAAAGAAAAAAGAAATTCCTACACTGGTAAAAATTTCTTTTATAATGTTTTTATTCACAATTTCTAACTTTTTTAGATATTAAAGCAGTTCCAACTAATGTAATTATAACGGAAATTCCTACAATAACTGTATTATAATTTGAATCAAAATCAGTTTGTTTTACAGGATTACTTATTTCAGCAAATACGCCTGTTTTATCTGGTTTATATATAACAATATTACCATTTTTTACAGTAGCTTCTACTGATGTATTAGCAGATACATCTTCGACAACTTCTTTTAATTCATTTTTAGTACTTTTATCTAAATTTTCTAAATCCGTAATTCCAGAATCATGTAGTTTTTTTACTGCTACATCAATTTTACTTAAAATGTAATCGATATCTTTTGAAGATAATTTATATTCATCAAGATATCTATTTAATGTTACCTTAATATTTTCTGGAATAGTATATTTTTCTCCATTAATATCATAAGTTTCATTCAATTTCTTTTTTAAATCATCTTTTGTTCCTGCTTCAACATTTCTAAAACCTATAAACAACCCCAACATCATTATTAATACATATAATAATTTTTTCATATCTTTCTCCTCCTAGAAAAAATTATACAATATATTTTTTTTATAATCAACCATAAATACCTGATATATTGACATAGCTAATAAAAAAGATAATATGGTTTACAAATTATCTTTTATTTAACTACTTTTTTAATTTTAAAATCTCTTTTTCAGATAGTGAAGTTATTTCAGATATATCTTCAATTTTCATATTCATTTGTAACAATTTCTTCGCTATTTTTTTGGCCGCTTTATTTTCTCCTTTGGCTAAACCTGAAATTTCTCCTTCTTTTCTTGCTCGACTTTCTCTTGATCTATGTATCTTCTCTTGATCTTCTTCATAACTTATAGTATTTATTAATACTCCATCTTTATTTAACATATACATTTTTCACTACACTCCTTTATTATCTTATCCTTTTTACTTAACTCTAATATCTCTTCTTTATTAGCATCTAACAATATTAATAAATGTTAAAGCAATATAAAAATGTCGTTTTTGGATTATTTAAATTTATAGGCCTTTTTATATTTTCATAGTATTGTTAACAATTTAACTATTTTTTTAATTTTAAGATTTCTTTTTCACTTAATGATGTATATTTCATTATTGTTTCTAATGGTATGTTGTCTTTTAACATATTAATGGCTAT
>CANQVV010000005.1 GCA_947627385.1 uncultured Bacilli bacterium | reverse complement strand
ACTTTCTTTGGGGTAAGGGGAAGTCTGCCCTTTTTTAACTATTTTTAAAATAAATTTTGTTTTTTCTTTTCAGACTACATTCCTCTTTTCTATTTGTACTGCCAAGCCCACCTTGACGTTCAATATTAACCTCATCACCACAAGTTAAATATTTTAGAAATATTCCTTGGGCATAAGCTTCATCTTTTTTTACTTTAAACACTTTATCACCTTCATTTTGCAAAGATACATAAAAGTGTCCCTCATTATCTTTATTATTATAAAAATCACTATCAATAATTCCTATTTGGTTAGTAGCTCTAACATTATATTTAAATCCCATACTACTTCGTACAACAATGATGAGCATTTCATCTCCTGGAAACTTAGCTTTATATCCTGTTGGTATCTTTTTTATTTCACCAGGTTTAATTTCAAATTCTTCAATTGCCAGAAAATCATAACCAGCACTATGCTTAGTTTTTCTTACTGGTAATTTATATTCTTCATATAATTTTTTATCATCTTTAACATCTTTTTTAAACTGTTTAAAACTAATTTTTTCAAAACATCTATCCATATATTCTCCTTAAAGTATATTCATTAAATCACTTATATTTTTAATTGTTTGATATTCCTTTGATTCTAGATTAGTTTTCCATATTGCTTTCATTCCCATCGAAATGGGAAACATGACATCTTTTTTTAAATTATCACCAACATAGACACATTCTTCTGGTTTATATTTTTTAAATATGACATCAAAGGTTTTTGGATTAGGCTTAAAGTAATTAATATCAGCCCCAATAACATCTTTAAAATATTTTAAAAGACCTGATTTTTCTAATCTAACTTTTTGACAAGCCGTAAACCAATTAGTTATAACATATAAATCATATTTTTTACTTAAATATTCCACTGTTTTAATAACACTTTCATCCTTAGAAACACAATAATCTAAATTTTCCATATATTTATTTACAAAATCAACTGTTAAATTAGTCTGACATTTTTCATTAATAAAATTTACTAAGTCTTGTTTTTCTAATTTTTCTTTAACTGCTTCATTTTCATCAACTGTTTCAAATATTTTATGAACTAAATCCATTGAATAATTATGGCCATCATCTTTTAATGTCTTAACAATAGCATTAAAAAATTTATCTTGCCATTCAATTAAAGTATTATCTACATCAAATATAATTGCCTTCATTAAACCACACCCTTTAAATAAAAAAAATTCATAAACAAGGAGTAAAGGACGAAATTTTCCGCGGTACCACCTTTATTTATGAACTATATTCATACACTTATTGGTTTTAACACACCTCTGTGACTTGACTCCTTTGTTCATACCTAATTATTTCCTTATGTTAATTTACACCAGCCATTAACTCTCTTTAATATTTCCATAATTATCCTACAAATTCCACATCAATTAAATTAAGTTTAGCATAAGAAATTAATTTATTCAATAAAAAAATTGCTATTAAGCAATATCTAATTTTTGAATAATTAACTTTTGAGCAATTTTTCCATATTTAATATTTTCTTCACTTTTATCTTTTGTAATTATTATTACTAAACCACTACAATCTGATTGCGTTATTATTGGTAATACTGTAAAGTAACCATTTATATTAAATTCAATTTCTTGTTTATCCGATATATATGATTCTCTATTATCAATTAAATTTTTATATTTATCATTTAACTTCCAATTTTTTAAATTTACTAAATTGTTACTAGTAGCTACTATTTTCTCACGATCACTAATAATAATTCCTACATTACAAACATCATAAATAATATTACAAATATTTTGACCTAAATCTTTAATATTCTCTACTTGGGAATATTTTTTTATTATTATAGAATTATCACTTGTATATATTTCTAGTGGTTCACCATCTCTTATACCTAAATTATATCTTATTTCTTTTGGAACAACTATTCTTCCCAGTTCATCTATTCTTCTGGTAATTCCACTTTTACTCATACTACACACTCCTATAAATAGTGTGAATAAATATTTTTATATTATACCTATTAAAATAAATATTATAATAAAAATGAGTAATTTAAAAAGCATTAAAAAATGCTTTTCTATTTTTCTTACATTCCTAGACCATGTCCTCTATCTTCTTTTTGACTTTCAGCAAGTCTTTCTCGAAGTTCTTCTAATTCTTCTTTACTCATCTTACTTAAATCAAATGGCATGTAATCCATACCTTCTGTACTATCAGATTTAGGCTTCGGTGGTAAATAATCTTCTGCCAAAGTTTGTCTTTTTTCTGCTGCTTCTAACTCTTCTGGGCTTACACCATATGGACTTGGAGTATACTCCTCAGTTTCATCTAATGTTGGCGGTAGATAATCATCTAAATAAGCATATTTTTTTTGGGCTTTTTCTAATTCTTCTGGACTTACACCATAAGGATTTGAACTCATATTTTTACCTACTTTCTATTTACATTATTTATTATAACTCAATTAATTTTAATTTTTCTAAATTTTAATTAAAAATCAACAAATTCAACAAAAAAGTGTCAATATATTAAAAAAAAGTAAATTAATAGTTGATATAAAAATTAATTTACTTTTTTAAAATTTTTTATTCTTAGATTCAATATATTTTCTTATTTCAATAGTTATAATTACATATACAATATAAGTTAAAGCTAATAAAATAACACCAGTTTGCAAATAATTAATTGCTGACTTAGTAAGATCATTATACATACCAAATTCAAATCCAGCAGCAGATAAACTAAGACAAGTTAACACTAACATTATTATATAAACATAATATAAATTTTTACCATAATATGTCTTTTTAAATTCAGTTATTTGCATTTTATATTCTTTCTTATCTAATTTATAAACATTCATATAACCACCTCTTAGTAAATTATATAATTAATTATCTTTAATAGCAATTAATAATCTTACTAAATAGTAAATATAATGTTTATCCAAGTTTTTATAGAATAAAGTAATAATTATATTATTATGTAAATATTTTAAATTAAATTTATTAGATATACTCATTGTTTCAAATAATAATTTATCACCTTTAATATTATTAGATAATTCTTCTGGTAAAATTATTTCTACAAAACGATCAGTTTTATTTACTTTTGTAATATTTAGCATTTTGCAAAGATTAGTAAACCATTCTTCATACATATAAATTTCCATATCTTGATCAATTTTACCAAATCGATCTTCTAATTCTTCTTTTACACTTTGTAATTTTTCCAAGGAATCTATTTCATTTATTTTTTGATGAATTTCAATTTTTATATCTTCATCAGACACGTAATTATCTTTAATATGGGTAGAAACTTCAATTAAATTTTGATTATCGTCATCTTCTTCTTCGACATATTCACCCTTAGCACGTTTTAACTCGTCTTCAATTAACTTCATATACAAAGAAATACCAACTGAATCGATAAATCCTGCTTGATCACTACCAAAAATATCACCAGCTCCTCGAATTGCTAAATCTCGCATGGCAATTTTATAACCACTACCTAATGCTGTAAATTCTTTTATAGCTTGTAATCTTTTAACAGCAATTTCATTTAACATTTTTTTATTATCATATAAAAGATATGCATAAGCTACTTTATCACTTCGACCAACTCTTCCTCTTATTTGGTATAGTTGAGCTAATCCAAAATTATCAGCATTATAAACAATTAAAGTATTGGCATTAGCAATATCAATACCATTTTCAATTATAGTAGTACAAATTAAAATATCAAATTTATAATTTACAAAATCATCCATAATATTTTCTAGTTGCTCTTTGCCCATTTTTCCATGAGCATACCTTATTCTACTTTCAGGAACTAATTGAGAAATTTTATCGACTATCCGATCTAATTCTTCAACTCGATTATATAAAATAAATACTTGACCTTTACGAGATAATTCTTTATATATTGCATCTTTAACTAATAAATCATTTTCTGCTACTACATAAGTTTGAACTGGGTAACGATTAATTGGTGGTGTATCAATAATAGATAAATCTCTTAAACCTGATAAAGCCATTTTTAAAGTTCTAGGAATAGGTGTTGCTGATAAAGTTAAGACATTGACATCATTTTTATATTCTTTAATTTTTTCTTTATGTTTAACACCAAAGCGTTGCTCTTCATCAACAATCAATAATCCTAGTTTACTTGGCTTAATATCATCACTTAAAATTCGATGGGTTCCAACTAAAATATCAATCGTTCCTTTTTGTAATGCTTCAATTATATATTTTTCTTCATTAGCTGATGTAAATCTATTTAATAATCTTATTTCTATGGGAATATCTTTAAATCTTTCTTTAATAACATTATATTGTTGTTTAGCTAAGATAGTTGTTGGACATAAATACATTACTTGATTATTATTAATAACAGTTTTAAATATTGCCCGCATTGCTACTTCGGTTTTACCAAAACCAACATCACCACATAATAACCGATCCATTGGAGTAGTACTATTTAAATCATTATTTATCTCATTAATGGCTTTTAATTGATCTTTGGTTTCATCATAGGCAAATGAAGCTGCAAATACTGCTTCATCTGGATAATTTTTATAAGCTTTACCCTTAATTTTGGCTCTTTCAGCATATAATTTTAACAATTCTTGGGAAATATCCTTAGCTTTGGCTTTAATATATGTTTTAGTTTTGGCCCATGAACTGGAATTTAATTTATTAATTTTAGGTTTTAAACCATCTTTACTACTATATTTATAAATGGAATTTATTTTTTCAACTGGAATATATATTTTATCATTTCCTTCATAAAGAAGTTGAATATAATCTTTATCTAAACCATCTCTTTTAAGTGTTACTAAGCCATTATAAATACCAATTCCATGATTAATGTGAACTATATAATCTCCTTTTTCTAAATCATTATAATTCTTTATTTTTTTACCAATATGTAAATTATTTTTATATTTTGTTTGTTCTGGGGTTACGATACATATATCATTTTCAGAAATACAAACAATATTATTTAAAATAAAGCCTTTACTTATTTTTTTCTTAATTATATTAGCATCAGGAATTAATTTTTTTATAGTTTTTATTTCACTATCTTTTGATAAATAAAAGTATATTTTTTTACCATCTTTTTTCCATTTATAACAAGTTTCTTTTAAATAATCATAATTTTCATTAAAATTGGGTATTTCTTGGGCAATTACATTATCTTTATTATTAATAGTATCTATAAATAATTCATATTCAGGATTTATTTCCTTTAATTCAAACATATATTTTGTATCTTCATCTTGACTTTCTTGATAAGATACAATTTCATCACATAATTTTTCATATGCAATATCTATTTGATTTTTATTTAAATATACTACTATACCATTATCAGTATAATCGTACAAAGAACTCTTATTTTGGGTATCAATCTCTTTAAATGGTTTAATAACAATATTATCTATATCATTTATCTTTCTTTGCGTATTTTCATCAAAATATCTAATAGATTCAATTGTATTACCAAAAAATTCAATTCTAATTGGGTGTTCTTCATTGATAATATAAATATCAACAATAAAACCACGTACAGAATATTCCCCAGAAGTAGTAACTAATGATTCTTTATTATAACCAAATTCATCTAAAATTTTTATTAATTCTTCTCGGTTTATATCGGTATCTTTAATAAGTTTTATATTGTTTTTGGAATTTATAGCAGGTAAATATTTTAAATATCCCATTAAATTAGTAACTACAATTAATTTTTCTTTTTTTAATTTTTCTAATACATTAAGTCTTCCCAAACTAAATTCTGGGGAGATAGCTACTACTTTTGATGTAATAAAATCATCCATTGGAAATAATTCACATGCATCATTGTGATTTTTTATTAAATTATATAATTTATTACTTTCATAAAGATTACTTGTTACTAAAATAACATTTTTCTTTTTTTCTTTAAACAAATTATCCATGTAAAAAGCGATTAACTCATTTGTTAACCCATATGTAACTTGACCATTAGTAAAATTAAAATAATCTTTAAAATCCATAATAAATATCCTAACTATGACTTATATTAAGTGCTGATTCAAAACCATTTTTAATAAATATATCAATTATATTATGGTAAATTTCCATATTTTTAGTTATTTCTGCTAATTCTTCTTTGGAAAATTTACCTAAAACATATTTATCAGTTGGTATTAAACGATTATGACTAATTCCAATTTTTAATCTGGCAAAATCTTCATTATTAAGTTCAGCAATAATTGATTTAATTCCATTATGACCACCAGATGAACTATTTTTCTTTAATTTAAAATTGCCTAATTCTTGATCTAAATCATCATGAATTATTAATATATCTTCTATATTTATTTTATAAAAATTTACTACTTTACTTACAGCAAGACCTGATAAATTCATATAAGTAAGAGGTTTTAAAAATATAACTTGTTCACCATTTATTTCTGTTTGAAAAAAAGATGCTTCCATTTTATTTTTCCAATCTACTTTACCAAGATAACTATCTAAAACCATAAAACCAACATTATGTCTAGTATTTTTATATTCTCTCCCAGGATTGCCTAATCCCACTATTAATTTCATAAGTCCTCCTTAAATAAATTTTGATATGTTTTTAAATTAGCAATACATTTAACATCATTTAATTTAACTCCTAAATTTGAATCTTTAATAGCTCTAATTAAAACAAGATATGGTTTACCGTTTTCTTTGGTTTTAATCAGTTCAATATTTTTGACATTTAAATGATACATATTGCCTAAAATAATTATTTCATCTAGTCGATTAACTCGATGAATTAAATAAAATTCACCCTTTGTATTTAAATGACTACTAGCTATTTTAAAAATATCTTCAAGTGTTATCTTTATTTCATGTCTTGCAATAGCTAACATTTCATAATCATTTAAATAATTCTCATTTTCTACTTTAAAATAAGGCGGATTACAAGTAATTATATCATATTTTTTTTCCCCAATAAAATTATTTATTCCTTTTATATCAGCATTATATATTTTTATTTGATTATCTTTTTTATTATAATTAATGCTTTTATTGGCTAAATTAGCAATATCCATTTGAATTTCAAAAGCATCGATTAAAGCTTTTGTTTTAGTTGATAATATTAAAGGTATAGCGGCATTGCCAGTACATAAATCCAGAATATTAGTAACTTTTTTCGTAATTTTAACATATTCAGCAAGTAATATAGAATCCAGAGAAAATTTAAAACTATCAGAATATTGATAAATTTTTAAATTTTCATAATCAAATAAATCATTTAGTACTTCTTTTTTCATTATTACCAATTATTATTTCTTCTTTATTACTGCCTACTAATACCTTACATTTACGGTTTAAAATATCAACATTAACCACAGTACCTTTTCCAGATGGTGTATTAACTTCATCTCCTAAATTTGGCATTCCTTTACTACATTCTAAATAATTTTCATCTTCATATTGTAAACAACATAATAATCTTCCACATAAACCATTAATTTTAGATGGATTTAAAGCTAAATTTTGATTTTTAGCCATATTCATAGAAATAGCATCAATATGATTTAAAAAACGACCACAACAAATTCTTTCACCACAAATACCAACTCCACCTATTTCTTTGGCTTTATCACGAGCTCCGATTTGTCTTAATTCAATTCTAGTATGATATATGCTTGCAAGTTTACGAGCAAGTTCTCTAAAATCAACACGTTCATCTGATACAAAACAAAATAATAATTGACTACGATCAAAAGTAAAATCTGCACTTATAACATTCATATTTAATTCTAAATTTTTTACTAAATCTTTGCATTTATTTAAAGCTTCGTTTCCTTCTTTTATTAAATTATAATAAATTTCTTTATCATCTTCATTTGATTTTCTAATAATATTTTTATATTTATCTTCACTTGGATTATCATTTAAAACATTATTTATTTTTCCATATTGTTGACCACGTTCTGTCTCAACAATAACATAATCGTCTTTTTTTAAATTATCATCACCATTAAAATAATAACTTTTACCATTATCTTTGAATATTACACTATATAATTTCATTATTAACTCCTTCCATTTTTAATACAAACTTATCGAGAAGCAAATTTACATTTACATTATATTGTATTTCTTTTAATATTTCTACGATTAATTTAATTTTTTCTTTTAAATTTTCATTGCTAAATTTATTTAAAAATTTAAAATTTTCATCACAATTTATATTAGTTACAAATCGACTTTCTAATTCTTGATTATAAATTGTCAAACATAATTTAAAAAAAATTATAATATCTTTTTTTTCATAATCAATTAAGCTATTATTAATCAAAATTGAACCTTTATTATCTTCTAAATTTCTTAAATATTCTGTGGTTAAATTTAAATAATTACAATATTCATCTGTTGTTAAATTATATTTTTCAAAATCTTTATTTTCAAAATTAACATCTATTAATTGACAACGACTTTGAATTGTTAAAAGCACATTTTCTTTTTCATTTGTTAAAAAGAAACCAATTACATTGCCATCTGGTTCTTCTAAAAATTTTAACATTGTATTGGCAGCTTCTTTATTCATTTTTTCAGCATTTAAAATTATATAAATAGATTCTTTGGTATATTGTGAGCTTTTGGAAAATAAATGTTTTAATTCCTGTATTTGTTCTTTTTTTATTATATTTCCATCAGGACTAATAATTTTCAAACTTGGTAAATTATTAATATCAATTAAATGGCATAAAGAACATTTATTACAATTATCACTATATTTTTGAACGCAAAAAATGTTCTTTATAACTTTTAAAAGAACTTTTAATGTTTTGACATTATTATTAGTTGAAATTAAATAAGCATGAGCTAATTTACCTTCTTGATAATATCCACTAAGTTTTTCTAACTCCTCTGTCATATACCTCCTAAGTTAGGATAAATAGAAGAGCAAATAAGGATAATAAGCCAGGTACACCTAAAAATGCGGTAATGCTAATAGTTAATAAATTTAATGGTAAATAAATTCCTACATGATTTAACATAACGTCTATACCATAAATCATACCAAAAGCAAAAATAATTCTTTTAATTATTGTACCTAACTTACTTTTCATTAAATCACCTAATAAATTATATTTCCCGGGAAATAATTTATTCAGATATTTTTTTGCGATCTTCTAAGGCTTTATCCAAAGTTATTATATCAAGATAATCTATTTCTGCTCCCATTGGTATACCATAAGATAATCTTGAAATAGTAACATCTTTCTTTTCAAATATTTTTTTTATGTATAATGTTGTTGTTTCTCCCTCAATAGATGATTTTAACGCCAAGATTAATTCAGGATTTTTTAAATTTTCAACTCTTTTTACCAAACTAGATAAATTTATATCTTCGGGACCAATACTATCCATCGGAGAAATTAATCCATTCAAAACATGGTATACTCCTTTGTAATTTCCTACTTTTTCAAATGAAAATACACTTTTATAGTCCTCGATTACACATATTAAATTTTTATCACGACTATCATCACTACATATATTGCAAATTTCTTGATCAGTTAAATGACCACATATTTTACAATTATGTAATTTTTCCTTAGCTAAAACGATATTCTTAGCAATATCATCTATATCTTTTTCGGATAATTCTAAGGTTGATAAAGCCATTCTTTCAGCTGATTTTTCTCCCACACCTGGCATTTTTTTATAAAAATCAATTAAATTTTGTAATAAACTAGGATAAATCATGTTACATCAATCCATCTAAAACACCAGCATATTGACCTAATTTTTCAGTCATTGCGGTATTAATTTTTATAAAGGCATCCTTAATAGCAATTTGAATCATATCTTCTAATATTTCTTTATCATCATTAGTTATATCACCATCTTTAACTATTTTGATACTTTTTAATACTTTATTACCTGTAAATACTACTTCAACCCATTCTGATTTACCCGTAAATTCAGTCTTTTCTAATTCTTCTTTTTTTGCCGTTATATCTCGTTGCATTTTTTGAACTTGGGCCATTAAATTTTGCATATTCATATTATCACCTCCTAAACAATTTCTACTTTACTTTTATTAAATACATCATTAATATCAATATTATTCATTATTTGTTCATCTTCATTGATATAATTATAAACATATTTATTTTTAACATTAACAATGTATTTTTCCTTTTCTTCTTGCCATCTTTTTTCAGATAAGAATATTATTTTATAATTCTCATTTAATTCTTTATTTATAACCTGTTCTATTTCAGCAAGCATTCTATTAGAATTTTCAACATTATGAATATTACCACATGTCAAAATTAAATTTTTATCAGAAGCCGCTACTACGATGCTATCAATTAAAATTGTTTTTATTTTTCCAGGAATATTTAGAGAATTATTTAAATTAATTATTTCTTTTTTTATTTTTTCTAAATATTGTTTTTGAGCATTAACAAAACAGTTATTTATTCTAATATTAACAATGTTATCTAAATCGATATTATTTTCGGTATTTTGATTCACTTTTTCTTTTTCAACAATCTCTTCATCTATTTTTTTAGGCTCTTTTGTACTTTTTTTAACAATTGTTTCTTCTTGATTTGACTCTAAGTAATCTAAAAAAATTAATTCTAATAATGTAAAATTATCAACATTTATATTAGTTCTAGATAAACTTGCTGATAAATCAAAAATAAAATCTTTGTATTCTTTAAAATTAAGACGTATATATTTACCAGTTATTTTAATATTTTTTGCTCTTTTACTAGCAATTGTTATTAATTTTTTTATTAAAGTTTTATAATCAATTGCTCTATTTCGATATTCATTAATTAAATTTAAGCAATTATCTATATTATTATTTTCTAAGGAATCTAATAAATCATTTATATTTTTTTGAGAAACTGTTTTTATTTGTTTTTCTATTAAATCTGCTGTTATTTTTTCTCCATTTTTTGATAACTGATCTAATAAACTTAATGCATCACGCATTCCACCCTCAGAAAGTTCAGCAATTTCTTGTAAGGCGGCATTTTCAATAGATATTTTTTCGTTTTCACATACATATTTCAAGCGCTCAACTAAATCATCTATTTTTATTTTTTGAAAATCAAATCTTTGACAACGTGATAAAATGGTAATTGGTACATTTTCAATATTTGTAGTTGCTAATATAAAAATTGAATGTTTAGGTGGCTCTTCCAAAGTTAATAACAAAGCATTAAAAGCATTTGGTGTTAACATATGAACTTCATCAATAATATAAACTTTATATTTACCATTTGTTGGCGTTAATTTAATATTATCTATTAAATTTCTAATTTCATCAACACCATTATTTGAAGCCGCATCAATCTCAATAATATCCGGATTTTCACTAAAATTCTTACAAAATTCACATTCACCACATGGAGAACCATTAACCGGATTTAAACAATTAATTGCTTTGGAAAATACTTTGGCAGTACTAGTTTTTCCTGTTCCTCTGGGACCAGAAAATATATAAGCATGAGAAATATTACCATTCCTAATTGAATTTTGTAATGTTTTTATTATATAATCTTGACCAATAATATTTTCAAAATTATCTGGACGATATTTACGATATAAGACTTTGTAATTCATGGTGTTTTTTCTTTCTAGTTATATGTTTATAGTACATTTAACAAAACTTTTCATATTTAATTATACCATATAGTATAGCAATTATTAAAGTTAATCACGTAACTTTTGAAAAAAATTTTTTAATATTTTTTCATATTCTTTTTGTACCCTGATACAATCATTTGTTTGCATAAATAAATTATCATTATCATCATGAAATTGTTTGGATAAATAATATACATTTTTTATTCGACATTCTTTAATGATAGATTTGCACATTTTGCACGGCTCTAATGTAACATATAAATCACAATTATCAAGTCGCCAATCTTTTAATTTTTTTTCTGCAGTTAAAATTACATTTATTTCAGCATGGCCTAAAACATTATGTTTTTTTTGACGATTATTTCTACCCTTGGCAATTATTTTATCTTTATAAACTATTACTGCCCCAACAGGTATTTCATTATCTTTATAAGCCTTAATTGCTTCTTTATAAGCACATAACATATATTGATTATTCATAATTACATCTCCATTAAAAAAGCACACACAAATAGAGATCGATGTGGCTGCTGTCTTCCAACTCTGACCAGGTTACGACATATTTGTTGTGCAAATTAATAATATCATATTTATATTTTATAAGCAATTAATTAAATTGATTTTTATTTGTAATGTTTACTATTAATGTTTCACGTGAAACATTAATAGTATTTCCTGGGAAATATTTGTTAATATTTATAGTTTCACGTGAAACATCTTAATAAGATTAAAATCATAATATACTTTAAATTTATTTTTTTAATATTATATTTATTGTAACTTCAATGTTTCACGTGAAACATTGAGTATAAATTTTTAAATTAATTATTTTATATTAAATATTTAAAATAAGTTTTTAAATAAATTTACCAATTATTAAAATTTTGCAAAAAAATATTTCCCAGGAAATATTTTTAAATAAAAATTTAATATGGTTACTAATAAAATATAAAATTTTTAATTTAGATAAATAATTTATAAAAAAATGCAAATTATGAAAATTCGGCAAAATTTTATTTCCCGGGAAATAAAAAAAGAAACATCTTAGTCAGATATTTCTTTATTATCATCAGAAATTTCTATATTTTGATCGTCATTTTCATCTTCTTTATCAACAATACTAATTGTTGCAACCTTTTGACCATCACGTAAAGAAATTAGTCTTAATCCTTGGGTAACTCTTCCTAATATTGATATTTGATTTATAGGTAATTTAATAGTAATACCAACATTAGTCATAATGACAACAGCTTTATCATCTTCAACTTGACGGGCGGCAATTAAACTACCATTTTTTTCTGTAACATTTAAAGCTAAAACACCTTTACTACCACGCTTTGTTTGTCTAAAATCACAAACTTTTGTACGTTTTCCATATCCCTTTTCTGTAACTAAAAGAATAATAGAATCATCGTTAACTACTTCACAACAGATGCATTCTCCACCATCTAAGTTTATACCTCGAACACCTGTGGCCGTTCTACCCATAGATCTAATTTCATTTTCAGCAAATTTTACCATTCTACCATGACTACTTCCAAGTAAAATTATATTATTTCCAGTTGTTTTTTTAACGTCTATAAGTTCATCATTATCATTTAAATTAATACATATCTTACCAGAAGTCCTAATATTTTCAAATTCAGTAAGTAATGTTTTCTTAACAATTCCTTTTTTAGTAGCAAATAATAAATATTTATATTCATCATTTTTACTTATTTTAATTATAGAATTAATTTTTTCATCTTTCTCAATATTTAATAAGTTAATAACTGGAATTCCCTTAGATTGTCGACTAAATTCTGGTATTTCATAACCTTTTATACGATAAACTTTTCCTTTATTAGTAAAGAACATAATATAATCATGAGTAGATAAATTAATTAAATGTTCAACATAATCTTCATCATTTGTTGTAAGACCTTTAATACCAACTCCACCACGATTTTGAATTCTAAATGAATCATTTGTTGTTCTTTTAATATAACCTTTATTAGTTAAAACTACCATAACATCTTCCTCAGGTATTAATGACTCATCTTCAATATATTCAATAGCAGTCATATCTATCTTTGTACGACGATCTTCGGCATATTTTTCTTTTATTTCTAATAATTCAGTTTTTATAATATTTAATATTTTTTCTCTTGATGCTAAAATGGCCTTATATTCTTCAATTTTTTGTAATAAATCTTTTAATTCTTCTTCAATTTTTGCTCTTTCTAGACCAGTTAATCGACGAAGTTTTAATTCTAAAATAGCATCAGCTTGAATATCTGTTAAGCCATATTTTTGCATTAAGGTTTCCTTAGCTATAATGTCAGTTTCTGATTCACGAATAATTTTGATAAAATCATCAATATTATCCAATGCTATTTTATATCCTTCTAAAATATGAACACGTTTCTCAGCTTTATCTAAATCAAATCTAGTTCTTCTAATAATTACTTCTTCTTGATAATTAATATATTTAGAAATTATATCTTTTAAACCTAATGTTCTAGGTACTTTATTATCAATCATTAAGAAAATAATTCCATAACTTGTTTGAAATTGAGTATGTTTATATAAATTATTTAATATAACTTGGGGATTTGCATCCTTCTTTAAAGTAATAGTTATTTTTAAACCATCTTTTAAATCTGTATGATAATCTGCTATGCCATCAATTATTTTATTATGAACAAGTTCTGCTACTTTATCCTTTAATTCTGTAATATTAACACCATAAGGAACTTCATCAATAATGATATAATTTTTACCATTTTTCTCTTCAATAGTTGCTTTACTTCTAATTGTAATGGTACCTCTTCCTGTTTCATAAGCTTTTTTAATACCACTATTGCCTAAAATTAATCCCCCAGTTGGAAAATCTGGACCTTTAATATATTGCATTAACCCAGCTGTATCAATGTCTGGATTATCAATGTAAGCTACACAACCATCAATAACCTCTCCTAAATTATGTGGTGGTATATTAGTAGCCATTCCAACGGCAATACCCATAGTACCACTTACCAAAATATTAGGAAATCTAGATGGTAATACTTCTGGTTCTTTTTCTGATTCATCAAAATTTGGAACGAAATTTACAGTATCTTTATTAATATCTCTAAGTAATTCCAAAGATATTTTAGAAAGTCTAGCTTCGGTATAACGTGATGCTGCTGGACGTGGAATAGATATATTACCAAAGTTTCCATGACCATCAACTAAACAATGAGTAAAATTAAAATCTTGGGCAAGTCTTACCATTGCATCATAAATACTTGAATCACCATGTGGGTGATATTTACCCATTACATCACCAACAATACGTGCACTTTTACGATGCGGTTTATCAGGAGTATAACCAGATTCATACATTGACCATAAAATTCTTCTATGAACTGGTTTTAAGCCATCTCTTAAATCAGGAACTGCTCTCGACATAATAACACTAACTGAATAATCAATAAATGAATCTTTAATTTCTTTTACTATATTATTTTCAATTAATTTATCTTTTTCTTGATTCATCATAAACCTCCTAAATATCTACATTTTTCGCATATTCTGCGTTTTGTTCTATAAATAAACGTCTTGGTTCTACTTCTTCACCCATCAACATTGAAAATGCTTCATCAGCTGCAATTGCATCATCTACGGTAATTCTTCTTAAAACTCTGGTATTAATATCCATAGTTGTTTCATTTAATTCTTCCGCATCCATTTCTCCTAAACCTTTCATTCTAAATATTTCATATTTAGTATTTGGATTTAAAGAAGCTAGATAAGCATCTCTTTCTTTTTCATCTAAGACATATTTCCTAACTTTACCATGTTTTATACAAAAAAGTGGTGGTTGAGCAGCATACACATGACCAGTTTCAACAATTGGCTTAAAGAAACGATAAAATAAAGTTAATAACAATACTCTAATATGAGCACCATCAACATCGGCATCAGTCATTATAATTATTTTATCATATCTTAATTTACTTAAATCAAAATTATCACCAATACCAGTACCAAAGGCCGTTATAATTGTTCTAATTTCTTCATTAGATAAAGCCCGATCAATTCTTGCTTTTTCAACATTTAATATCTTACCTCTTAATGGAAGAATTGCTTGTGTCATTGAATTTCTTCCTTTAACAGCTGATCCACCAGCTGAATCTCCTTCGACTATAAATATTTCACATACAGATGGATCTTTTTCTTTACAATCTTCTAATTTTCCACCAAAATTAACAATATCTAAATCACTTTTTCTTCTAGCTACTTCTCTGGCTTTTTTAGCAGCAACTCTGGCTCTTGATGCAGTCATTGCTTTTTCTACTATAATTTTTGCATCATTCGGATTTTCCATTAAAAATCTTTCAAAGCCTTTTGAAAATACACTATCAGCTAATTTTCTTACTTCACTATTACCAAGTCTACCCTTTGTTTGTCCTTCAAATTGAGGATTTGGATGTTTACAAGAAATAATCATTGTAAGACCTTCTTTAACATCATCACCCGTTAAAGAATCATCTTTTTCTTTTAACATATTAGCCTTCCGAGCATAATTATTAATAACTCTTGTTAAAGCTCTTCTAACTCCCTCTTCATGGGTTCCACCATCGTGAGTATTAATATTATTTACAAATGAATAAATACTGTCACTATAACCTGAATTATATTGTAATGCAACCTCAAAAATAATGCCATCTTCTTCACCTTCTAAATGAATAATATCCTCATGAATAGGAGTTTTACTAACATTTAAAAATTTAACATATTCTGAAATTCCACCTTCATAATGGAAAGTTTCTCCCATATCATCTTTTTCATCACGATCATCACGAATAGTTAAAGATAATCCTTTATTTAAAAACGCTAATTCTCTTATTCTAACTTTTAATGTTTCATAATCATAAATATCTGTATCAAATATTTCAGGATCGGGTTTAAATTCTACTGTTGTACCTGTACGATTAGGTTCACATTCTCCAATAACAGTTAATTTTTGCACTGTTTTTCCACCATCGGCAAATTTAGCTTCATGAATTTTACCATCACGATAGACTGTAACATTTACCCATTTTGATAAAGCATTAACAACTGAGGCCCCTACACCATGAAGACCGCCACTTACTTTATAACCACCTTCACCAAATTTACCACCAGCATGAAGCACAGTATAAACTGTTTCTACCGTAGAAATACCAGTTTTAGGGTGAATGCCAGTTGGAATACCACGACCATTATCTTTTACAGTAATGGAATTTCCTTTATTAATTATTACTTCAATATGATTACAAAAACCAGCTAAGGCCTCATCAATAGCGTTATCAACAATTTCCCATACTAAATGATGAAGTCCTTTAACATCAGTTGTACCTATATACATACCTGGTCTTTTTCTTACTGCTTCTAAACCTTCTAATACTTGAATATCACTTTCATTATAGTGCATACTATTATCTTGCATTTTCTAAACCTCCTTAACACTATTGCTTTCAACTTGAAAAATATCAGCATTTTTCAGTAATTTCTTGTTTATTTTATTTAAATCAGTTGTTGTAATAAATGTTTGAATATTATCATTAAGTAATTTAATAATATTTTTGATTTTTTCATTATCAAGAGCACTAAATAAATCATCTAAAATTAAAATTGGATAATCGTTGGTTGATTCTTTTATAATTGCTATTTCTGCTAATTTATAAGCAAAAATAGCATTTTTTTGTTGACCATTACTTCCCCATTCAGCAATATTTTTCTTTGATAACATAAATATAACATCATCATGATGAATACCAGATAATGTTTTTCCCATTATTACTTCACGATTATAATTTTTTTGATAATTAGCTATTATATTTTCTTTGCTTTTATTATTATAATCAGATACATATTTAACTTCTAATTCACCAGAAGACATTATTTCATGATACTTTTCATTAATATAAATATTAATATTATCTAAATATTCTTTTCTTAAAGTATGAATTTTTAAGCCTAAATCGACTAATTTATCAGTTAATATATCCAAATATTCTTGACTAGAATTACCATTTATATAAGCCTCTCTTAAATAAAAATTTCTCTGTTTTAAAGTCTTATTATAATTATTTAAATATAATATATAATCTTTTTTTAATTGACTTATTTCCATATTTAATTTTTTACGACGATTTTGAGGTGAAGATTTAAATATCATCTGTTCTTCTGGTTCTAGTAAAACTACATTAATATTAGCAATATAATCACTTATTTTAGAAATAATATTATTATCTATTTTAACTTTTTTGCCTTCTTCATTAATGATCACTTGATAATTTGACTCGGTATTTTTTTCAACAACTCCTTCTATTTTAGTACTTACTTCACCCATTTTTATTAGATTTTTATCATTATTAGTTCTAAATGATTTAGTTATTGCTAAGGCATAAATAGCTTCAACTAAATTTGTTTTACCAACTCCATTTTTACCATATATTATATTTAAATGTTCATTAAAGTTTAAAGTTGCCTTTTCATAATTTCTAAAATTATGAATTTTTAAAACGTTGATTTTCATTTTATGCCTCTCTTTTAACTTCTAATAAAAAATTAAGGTATTTAAGTACTCCTATACCTATTAATAATTATAACACAAAATAAGGATATTTTAAACAATATTTTTTAATTTTAAACATTTTAAATGATTATTTAATTTAAAAGAATTTATTAATAATTTTTCAAAACTATATTTTGAAGTTTTTAAGTAAAAAATATGTTTATTACAACATATTACTTTAAGCAAATGTTGATCCATTTCATAATTAATTATTTTATTTTGAATTAAATATAGACAATGATTATCTCTTATTGAATTTAAAGGAATTAAAATAATATTATTTAATTCATCTAATAAAAATGGTACTCTATACTTAATATTTAATATTTTTTTGGCACTGTTAATTCTTCCATCTAAACTACTACCATAAAAATTACAATTTATATTTAATAAATTTTTTATATTTTTGTTGATAACTCTTATATTATCAACATCATAAATAATAGTTTTTTTATTAACTTTACGAATTGCTATTGTTTTTTCATTAATTAAATAATTTACCATATATTCCTCCTGAAATTGGCATTTACTATACCATATAAAAAGGAAATAATTTGTCGAATTATTTCCCGGGAAATATTTTTTGATATTTTTTAATATGTTTTAACAGGTAAAATAAGTTCAATTAATGATTCATCTTTTACAGATTTAATTAAAATTGGTTTATCATCACTATTAATTAATAACAATATATTATCATCTTTTATTACTTTTAAAGCCTCTAACATATATCTAGAAGAAAAAGCTATTTCTAATTTTTCTTTATTACTACATTCAATTGTTAAATTTTCCTCCGTTGTTCCAAATTCACTTGCACTTGATGAAATAATCATATTTTTTCCATCTATAACTACTCTAACAATATTTTTATCTTTACTTTGGGCAAGTAATGACGCTCTATATATTGCATCATTAAATGATTTTAATTCTAAATTAATCATATATGCAAATTCATTTGGAATAAAATGATTAGTATCAGGATATGTACCACTTAATAAATTAGTTTGAAATTCAATATTATGATATTTAAACAATATTTTGTTATTAAATATATGCATTATAACATCATCTTCATTATTTAACATATGTTCAAGTTCACTAATACTTTTACCTGGAATAACTATATTTACTGCATTGTTGATAATATTATCTAATTTAACATTTTTCTTAGCTAAACGATAAGAATCAGTAGCTATACATTCTAAATTATCTCCAACTATTTTAAAATTAATTCCAGTAAGTAATGGTCGTACTTCTTGGGTAGAAACAGCATAAACTGTTTCATTTATTATATCTTTTAAGGTTGCTGATTTTATTGCAATAGGTTCTTTACTTTCTTCTAAGGAAATATGTGGATAATCATTAATATCATAACAATTTAAACTATATTCATTATTATCTGTATATATTTTTATTTTACTAGTATCTTCTTGTTCAAAATGAATTATATCTGATGGCATTGTTCTTATAATGTCTAAAATAAACTTACTTTGAATAATCATAGCTCCGGGATTTTCTATCTTTTTAATATCTTTTTCCGGAATACTTACTCGAATTGTCAATTCAGAATCACTAGCCATTAAACTTAAACCAGTATTAGTTAATTCAAATTTAATACCATTTAATATAGGAATAGTTGTTCTTGTTCCAATTGCTCTGGTAACATTAGTCAATCCTTCCAATAAAATATTTTTATCAATAATAAATTTCATTTTTATCTCCTTCTTTCTTTTATTATTAATATTATTATGTTTATTATAGTGTTTATAATGTTAATAACTTATTTTTTTCTAAAAATATATCGTTATTTTAAGGAATTTTTATTAACAATTTTATAACTTAGATTTTATTTCTTTTAACAAATTACTAAATGTTTCATTATTTTTAAGTTCATCCTTAATTTTTTCACAACTTGCAATAACAGTTGAATGATCACGACCGCCAAATTCAAAACCAATTTTTGCTAAGTTTTCTTCGGTTTCAACTCGACAAAGATACATTGCTATCTGTCGTGGTTTTACAATATTATTACTTTTTTTCTTACTTTTTAAATCATCAACTGTAATTTTAAAGAAATCCGCTACTACTTTTTGAATATGAGAAATAGTATTTTCTTGATAAATATTCACATTAACATAATCTTTTAGAGCTTCAATGGCAAAATCTAAATCAATAACAGTTGGCATCATCATGGCTGTATATGCTAGTAATCGATTAATTGTACCTTCAATATGTCGAACATCATTTGGACAAGCATTTGCAATATATTCCACCACATCTTTATTAACTTTATCTTTAATACTGGTATTTTTTAGCTTTTGATTAATTATTTCACAACGAAGTTCAAAATCTGGTGGATAAATATCAACAGGAAGTCCCCAAGTAAAGCGGCTTCTAAGTCTTTCTTCAATTTTCTTTAAATCATCAGGACTTTTATCACTAGAAATAATAATTTGTTTATTATGTTGATGTAAATATTCAAAAGTATAGAAAAATTCTTGTTGAGTTAATTCAGCTCCGACTAAAAACTGAATATCATCTATTATTAAAACATCAACATTACGATATTTATTTTTAAAATTATTTGCATAATTAATTGAATCTTTTCCTTTATCTTGTCGAGAAATACCAGCATATTCATCTTTAAAATCTCCACTAGTAGTATATAAAACTTTTTTATTAGAGTGTTCAGTAATATAATTACCAATTGCATGCATTAAATGAGTTTTGCCAATGCCACTTCTTCCATAAATAAATAAAGGATTACGGATAGTTCCAGGAGATTGAGCCACATTCATTGCAGAAATAAAAGCAAGACGATTAGATTCACCAACAACATAATTATCAAAATTTAATTCTGGTCTTAAATTAGTATTCCATTCAACATTTTTTTCATCATTTTTAATTGGTTCATCATGATCATCATTAGTATCGGTATTTTTTAGTTCTTTAACTTCATCTTCGGTTAGTAATTTAAATTCATAATTAATGCCAGTTAAAGAAAATATTGAGTCATCTAATAAATCCATATACTGACTTCTAAGTATTTGTTTATGAATTGGAATTGGTACTTGTAAGGTAATAGTTTTATCATCAATATCAATTAATTTTAATTCTTTAAACCAAACAGAAAATGTGCCTGGTGAAACTTGTTCAGCAATTGTATCTAAAAATTTTTGAAAAAGTTCGTGCATCTTCATAATACCTCACCCCATCTTCCAAATATATCCCAATTTCATTTTAACTTAAATGCTATTTTAATACAAGAAAAAAGTTATTGAATAATAGTTTTCCACAAGTTATCCACACGATTTTCTTAGGTATTACCTATATTAAAACAAGTTATTAACATTATCAACATTTTTTTATAACTTTATTAACAATTAAACATTAAATTTATGTTAATGAAATGTTATTAATGTTAATAATTTTAAAATTATCCGAATATTTCAAGAAAAAAGTAAAGAATTATTAACAAATTACTAACAAAAATAATGTTGATAACTAAAAAGTTAATAACATTTATAATTTTTTAACCAAAATATTAACAAATACTTATATGACCAGGAATTTTCTTGACATTTAAGGCTTATTAATATTATAATAACGTTGCTTGAAGAAAGAGGTGGAATCAAAAATGAAAAGAACTTATCAACCAAATAATCGTAAAAAAGCTAAAAAGCATGGTTTCTTTGCTCGTAAAGGAACAAAAATTATTAACAATCGTCGTAAGAAAGGTCGTAAGGAATTAACAAGATAGTTTCTTACGCATTTTTTTAATTAATATGAAAAAGAAAAATATTGTAAAATCAAATATTTTATTTAATGATGTTATTAATAATGGTAAGAAAATAAGTAATAAATATTACGTAATATCTAGTTTAAAAAGTAATGATGAACAGCCAAAATTTGGAATTGCTGTTGGAAAAAAAATTGGCAATGCTGTTCATAGAAATAAAGTAAAAAGACAAATAAGAAATATAATAGATCATAATATAGAACTATTTAAAAATTATCATTATTATATTATAATAAGTAAGAAAGAGATAAATGAGTTATCTTTTAATAATATGCAAAATGAATTAATAATGTTATTAAATGAAAAAGGAGCAAACTTATGAAAAATAAATTTATACTGGCCATACTAGTAGTTGCCATGTTACTAACAAGTGGCTGTGGTGCTAGTGATTATCTTCAAGATGATAATAAAAAAATAGTTCAATATGAAGAAACAGGCCAAAGTTTACCAAACAATATATTATGTAAACCAGAAAAAAATACTGATTTATATAGTTTATATGAAGAATATTCAGATGATTTAAAGATACCTTTTGATAAATTACCAGCTTGTTCAGAATTTAAATTAAATTCTAATAAAGCCTCAGGTATTTGGGAAGGTATATTTGTTAAACCACTTGCCTATTTAATTTTAAAGTTAGGTAAATTAGTAGGAAATTATGGTATATCATTAATTATTATAGGTTTATTAATTAGATTAATTTTATTACCATTCTCATATAAAACACATAAACAAAGTAAAAATATGCAAAAAGTGCAAAGAGATATGCAAAAATTAGAGTATAAATATCGTGGTCGTGATGATCGTGATTCTATGATGATGAAAAGTCAAGAAATGCTTGAAATATATAAAAAGTATGATGTAAAACCAATGTCTGGCTGTTTAGTTGCATTCTTACAACTACCAATATTCTTTGCATTCTTACAAGCAATTAATCGTGTTCCAGCAATATTTGAAGGAAAACTTTTAGGATTTAATTTAGGAATGACACCTTATGTTGGTCTTACTCATGGTAATTACTTATATATCTTATTAATTTTATTAATTGCGGTTTCAACATATTTCTCATTTAAATATTCAATGAAATCAACCGGTGCTTTAAATCAAACCCCAGATATGGCTAATCAAATGAATACAATGACTAATGTAATGGTTATCTTAATTGTTGTTACATCATTCTCATTATCTACGGCCTTATCATTCTACTGGATTGTAACATATGCCTTTATCGCAATTCAAACCTTTATATTTAGAAAATTAACTGGTGATATTCCAAAAAAAGATAAAAATAAGAAGGATAAAATAAAAGATAAATTAGAAGTTAAAAGAGGTATGAAGTATGGAAATAATAAGTAAAGAAGGAAAAGAATTAGAGGGTGTTTTAGAAAGTATATGTGAAGAATATAATCTAAATAAAGATGATTTCTACTATCATTATACAGAAAAGAAAAATGGTTTATTTAATAAAAATAGTATTTATGAAGTAAGTGTTGTAACTAAAACTGATTTATTAGAATATGTTAAAGAATATCTAGAAGAATTACTTACTAACATGGGTTTAGAAGTTAATTTTGAAACCAAACTTCGTGAAGATACATTATTTGTTAAAATTTATTCTGATAATAATCCAATTTTAATAGGTAAGGGTGGTAATACTCTAAAAGCCTTAGAAAATATTGTTAAACAAAAAATTAATACTGAACTAAATTTAAGAGTATATTTATGTTTAGATGTAGGCAATTATCGTGAAAAAAATCAAAAAAGATTAGAAAGACTTGCTAAAAATGTTGCCAAAGATGTTGTCAAAACCAAAGTTGAAGCTCACTTAGAAAATATGAATGCTTATGATAGAAGAATTGTTCACAATATATTAACTGATTTTAAAGGTGTAACAACTGAAAGTACTGGTGAAGAGCCAAATAGACATGTTGTTATAAAACCAGAATAAATTGAAAATAAAAAGTTCTCAATTAATATCAGGCATTCTAACAATTGAAATACTATCTGGACTTATTATTGCTAGTAATATAAAAAAGGTTAATGCCACAGAAACAATTAATATTTTGCAATCTGAAAATAAAGAATATTATGATATAAATGATTTATTTGTTACAAAGTTATTTGGTAAATATTATATAATGTATTATTTAGATAATGAAAAAATTAATGCCATGGAAATTAATCATTTATTTAAATGTTTTAATCAAAATAATAGTTCTAATATAATTAAAGATAGTTATCCAATATCAGAATATTTAGAATTTATTGATATGTTAAATATTGATGAAACAAAATTGTTATATCAACAAGGTGGTATTGCTTCATTGGAGCAATTAAATGAAATTTGTGCAAGAATAAATGAAGAAATGAATTTACAACAAGAAAAAGGTAAATCATTAAAATTAGATTAAGACTTGGAATATTCCAAGTTTTTTAATGCAAAAATAATAGATTTGTGCTAATATAAGTGTGCAAAAGGAGTAAGTATATGGAAGATACTATATGTGCTATTGCAACAGCATCAGGTACTGGGGCTATCTCAATTATAAGAGTTAGTGGAAAAGAAACATTAGATATTGTTTCCAATATTTTTCACGGGACTAATTTAAAAAAAGTTGATAGTCACACAATTCATTATGGTTTTATCTATGATAATAATGAAAAAATAGATGAAGTTTTAGTTACAGTTATGCTTGCTCCTAAAACTTATACCAAAGAAGATACCATTGAAATAAATAGTCATGGTGGCTTAAATACTACAAATAGAATACTTGAATTATTACTTGAAAAAGGATGTCGTCTAGCTGAACCTGGTGAATTTACCAAAAGAGCATTTTTAAATGGTAGAATTGATCTAACCCAAGCTGAATCAGTAAATGATTTAATTAATGCTAAAACAGATAATGCGAGAGTCCTTGCTTTAAATAATTTAGGCGGAAGTCTTCTTAAAAAAATTAAAGATATGCGCAAAAATATTGTCGATGTGATGGCTAATATTGAAGTAAATATTGATTATCCAGAATATGAAGATATTGAAGTAGTTACCAAAGATACTTTAATGCCTAAACTATTAAGGGTAAAAGAAGAATTAGTAACAATGTTAAAAGATTCCAAAAATGGTAAATTAATTAAAGAAGGAATTAATATTGCTATTGTTGGTAAACCAAATGTTGGCAAGAGTAGTATTTTAAATAGTTTACTCGAAGAAGAAAAAGCTATTGTTACAAATATTGCTGGTACTACCAGAGATATAGTTGAAGGTAGTATGACTTTAAATGGTTTTTTAATTAATTTCATTGATACAGCAGGTATTAGAGAAACTGATGATATAGTGGAGAAAATCGGCGTAGAGAAGAGTAAAAATGCTATTAATAAGGCTGATGTTGTCATCATAGTTTTAAATAATAATGAAGAATTATCTAATTATGAAAAAGATTTAATAAAAAATGTTCCAAAAGAAAAAAGAATTATTTTTGTTAATAAGTCTGATTTAAATAACAAGCTTACTATTGAAAAAGATTATATAGTTGGTAATACAAAAGATATAAATGGGTTAGATAGTTTAAAGAATGCTATTATTAAATTATTAGAACTTGATAAAATTAATAGTAAAGATTTAACTTATATGTCTAATGTAAGACAAATTGATTTATTAAAGAAATCATTAGATAGTATTAATAATGCAATTAATAATTTAGGTAGTGATATTCCTATTGATATGATAGAAATTGATATTACTAATGCTTGGAACTTTTTAGGTGAAATTACAGGTGAAGTGTATCGTGATGAATTAATTGATACATTATTTAGTAATTTTTGTTTAGGAAAGTAGGGGGTATAAATGTATGATATTATTGTAGTTGGTGGCGGTCATGCTGGTTGTGAAGCCTCTAATATTGCTGCTAAAATGGGGATGAAGACCCTTCTTTTAACAATGAATAAAAATAATATTGCTGATATGCCATGTAATCCTTCAATTGGCGGAACTGCAAAAGGAATTATCGTAAGAGAAGTTGATGCCTTAGGTGGCTTAATGGGTATAGTTGCAGATAAGAGCCACTTTCAAATAAAAATGCTTAACAATTCGAAAGGACCTGCGGTAAGAAGTTTAAGAGCCCAAGCCGATAAAAGAGTATATCCTAAAAAAATGTTAGAATTTTTAGAAAAAAATGAAAATTTAACGATTGAAGAAGGATTAGTGGAAAATATTATTGTTGAAGATAATAAGGTAAAAGGTGTAATTTTAGATAATGGCAAAGAAATAAAAAGTAAAACTGTTATTCTTACAACTGGTACTTATACTAAGGCAAATATTTTAATTGGTTCAGAAAATACCCCAGGTGGTCCGCATGGCGAGGGAAGAAGTAACTATTTAAGTGATAATTTAAAAAAACTAGGTTTAAATATTATTAGACTTAAAACTGGAACACCACAAAGAATAAAGAAAGAATCAATTGATTTTAGTAAAATGCACGAAGAAGTTGGTGATGATACTTACTGGACTTTTAGTCATGATATTAAACCACAATATAAAATAAATGAACAACAAAAATGTTATCTTGTTTATACAAATGAAAAAACGCATGAAATAATTTGCCAACATTTAAAAGAATCTGCTATGTATGGTGGATATGCTACTGGTGTAGGTCCTAGATATTGCCCATCTATTGAAGATAAAATAGTTAGATTTGCCGATAAAGAGCGCCATCAATTATTTTTAGAACCGGAAAGTATTTATTATGACGAGTGGTATTTGCAAGGATTTTCAACTAGTATGCCAAGAAATGTTCAAGAAGAAATGGTCCATAGTTTAAAAGGATTAGAAAATGCTGTTATAACAAAATATGCTTATGCTATTGAATATGATGCTATTGACCCATTACAAATAAAGGCTAGTTTAGAAAATAAAATAATATCTGGTTTATTTACCGCTGGCCAAATAAATGGGACAAGTGGCTATGAAGAAGCTGCTGGTCAAGGAATTATGGCAGGTATTAATGCCAGTTTAAAATTACAAAATAAAGAACCATTAGTTTTAAGAAGAGATGAAGCTTATATTGGAGTATTAATTGATGATTTAGTAACAAAAGGAATAACTGATCCTTACAGAATGCTTACAAGTAGAGCAGAATTTCGTTTAATTTTAAGACATGATAATGCTGATTTAAGATTAAGAGATATTGCATATAAAATAGGTACTATTTCCAAAGAACAACATGATAGATTAGAAGAAAAAAAGAAAAATATTAAAAATTTAACAAAAGAATTAGAAGATACAAAGTTGATTTTAAATGATGATGTTAGAAAAAAATTTAAAGAAAATAATATCGATATTCCAAAACAAAATATTACTTATGCAGATGCTTTAAAAAGACCAGAAATAACGATGGAATTTTTAAGTAATTTTCATGAATTTAAATATGATTCAGAAGTAATTTATCAAGTTGAAATTAATTATAAATATGGTGGCTATATCGAAAAGGCATATAAAGAAGCTGAAAAATTACAAAAAATTGAAGAAAAACAAATACCCGAAGATATTGATTATACAAAGATTAAAAATTTAGCTAGTGAAGCTAAACAAAAATTAGATAAGGTTAGACCTAGGACAATTGCCCAAGCATCAAGAATAAGTGGAGTAAATCCTGCTGATATAGCTATTTTAGCCGTCTATTTAAAGAAAGAATACAGTAAACATGAATAAAAGTGTATTTATTGAAGAAATAAAAAAATTAAATATTAATATAACTGATGAAATGTTAGAAAAATTAGAAGTTTATAAAAATTTTTTACAAGAATATAATGAACATACTAATTTAACAGCAATCAAAGATGATGAAGCCATCTATTTAAAACATTTTTATGACTCAATGACTATTGTTAAAGCTATTGATTTAAATAAAATTAATAATCTCTTAGATATCGGTACAGGCGCAGGCTTTCCAGGAATGGTTATTAAAATATTTTATCCAAATTTAAAAGTAACTCTTTTAGATAGTAATAATAAAAAAATCCATTTTTTACAAGAATTATCTCAAAAATTAAATTTAGAGGTAGAGTTAATTAATGCCAGAGTAGAAGATTATGCTAAAAATAATTTAAATAAATTTGATATTGTTACATCAAGAGCTGTTGCTAATTTACGTGTACTTTCTGAACTAGCACTTCCATTAGTAAAAGAAAATGGTTTATTTATAGCACTTAAAGGTAATGTTGTTGATGAATTAAAGGAATCTTTTTCTACTATTGAATGTTTAGATAGTAAAATAATTAATAAAATTGAATTTAATTTTGATAATTTAGGAATAAGAAATATTATTGTTATACAAAAAAATAAAGCAACTAAGCAAAATATATTAAGAAGCTATGATAAAATAATAAAAAAGCCATTGAAAAAGATTAATAAATAGGGTAAAATTAAATATAGAATATGAAGTAAAGGGGCTAGATTGTGTGAATACGACATCACAAGAAAATCAAGTTATAAATATACCAATAGAAGATATAATTCCTAATCGTTTTCAACCACGATTAACTTTTGATGACAATTCATTAAAAGAATTAGCAGCTTCTATAAAAGAACATGGGATTATCCAACCCCTTATTTTAAGACGCCTTGGTGATAAGTATGAAATAATTGCTGGTGAAAGAAGATATAAAGCGGCAAAATTAGCTGGTTTAATGAGTGTTCCTGCTATTATTTCTCAAATGAATGATAATGAAAGTGCCGAAGTTGCTATTGTTGAGAATGTTCAAAGAAAAGATTTATCAGCAATTGAAGAGGCTAAATCATATAAAGCATTATTAGATAAAGGATATTTAACCCAAGAAGAATTAGCTAAAAAAATGGGATTAAGTCAATCTGCGGTTTCTAATAAATTAAGATTATTAACATTACCAGAAGAAGTTCAAAATGCACTGATTGAAAATAAAATTTCTGAAAGACATGCTAGAAGTTTACTTCAACTAGGTAGTAGCGAAGAACAAATTAATTGGTTAAAGACAATTCTTGATGAAAGATTAACAGTTAGAGATTTAGATAAAAAAATAAAAGAAACTATGAATAAAACTACTAGTGGTGATGAAATACCTATTATTGATCCTGTACCAAATATTGCTGATATAAGAAAAAATGCTGAGGATATAGTTAGTGTTAATAATCCAATTAATAATCAAAATGTTACAAATCCAACTGATGATTCACAAAAACCAATGCCAAATAAGTTCTTTAATTTCTTAGAAGATGAGTCAGTTAATATGGGTGTTCCAGATTCTAATATTAAGCCAGTCACTGAACAAGTTACTCAAAGTACAGCCCCAGTTCAAAATATTTTAGAAGGTCAACCAAAAATAGATTTAGATGCCCCAGTTGTACCATTAGTATCTAGTGATACAGATGAAGACAATGATTCAGGAAAAACATTAGAATTAGAAAAGAACATTATAGAAGAACCAAAAGAAAAGATTGAAGAACAAAATAGTGATAATACTACAAAATTACCACTAGATAATGTTCAAAGTGAACCAGAAGAAATAGAAATGTTAGATTTTTTAGCTCCAACTGAGTCTAAAAATGATATTTCATTATCTAATGAAGTTGATATGACAACAGCTAATGTTCTTATTAATAAGTTAGAAGATGATTTACGTGCTAATAATTATCGTATTAGTATAGTAAAAGAAAATGATGTTAAAGAGATTAGGTATACAATAACAATTGATAAATAAAAAAGAAGAGGGATAGTTAATTATTCCTCTTCTTTTGTAACTACTTGGGCTTTACTAATATTTGGTTCACTACCTTTTAAATAATAATACATTATTGCTCGACTTTGATCATTAGTAACTTCTCCGGTAACAGAATCTAAAATAATTCCAACAACATCATTAGGAGTTTTATACCAATTATCTTCAATACCAGTCTGTATTTCTTCCATAGTATCAGCCCAAATATTTTTGGCAACTGTACTATAACCTTTGGTAAATTCTCGATTATTATCATAACCAAGCCAAACAAGCATTAAATCATCTTTATTATAACCAACAGTCCAATAATCAGTTGGAGTAGTTCCAGTTTTAATAGCATATTTTCGACTTAATTTACTAGCAATAGTACTAGCAGTTGCTGATGTATAATCTTTAAAGGCACTACTTGAAGTATTTGATAAAAGTTCATTTAAAATATAAACATAATTAGGATTTAAAACTAAACTTTTTTTCTCTTCCTTAGTATAAATAACATTTCCTTTTGGATCTTCTATTTTTCTAATAAAATATAAATCTTTTTTATACCCAGAGTTAGCTAATGTTGCATAACCAGTTGCATAATCAATCATAGCAATTTCTCCTGTACCTAAGGCAAGTGAAGGTAGAGGTGTTAATTCTTCTTCTATCCCAACTCTTTTAGCTACTTCTACAAGTTTATCTGTACCTAAAAAAAGATTAGTTTTTACAGCAAATACATTATCAGAAAAAGCAATAGCAGCAGCCATAGTTATGTCTTTATTGGCATATTTATTATTATAATTAGTTGGAGAATAACTTTGTTTGTTATTAATATTAAAAATAGTATATTCACTTTTAAATTTAGAAGAAGATACTAAATTATTTTCTAAGGCTGCATAATAAAGAAAAGATTTCATAGTAGATCCAACTTGTCTTTTAGCTTGAATAGCCCGATTATATTGACTTTTACCATAATCATATCCCCCAGTTAAAGCTTCAATTTTACCCGTTTCAGGATCAACTATTATACTAGCAATTTGTACTTCATCTTCGGCTTTTAAATTATTTAAAATATTTTTTTCTAAACTAGTTTGCTTATCCATATCTAAATTAGTATATATTTTTAAACCTCCTGTTTCTAAAATACTTTTATTAATTCCTAAATCTTCTAATTCTTTATATACGGCATCTTGATAATACATAAGCATTTGTAAATTATTTTCATTATTTTTTCCATAAATTTCAACACTATCAAAATTTAGATTATTATAAGTATCTTGATCTATAAATTCATTATTATATAAGGCCTTAGCTACTATTTTAGCTCTACTAATAGCTTCTTCTTTATTTGATACTGGATTAAATTTATTAGGACTTTTAGGAATACCAGCTAAAATAATAGCTTCTTCCATAGTTAAATCATTTGCATCTTTATTGAAATAATAATGACTAGCATTACTAACTCCATAGTTGCCATTACCATAATTAATAGTATTAAGATATGCTTCTAAAATTTCGTTTTTATCATATTGAATTTCGGCAATAATTGTTAAAAAAGCCTCTTCTATTTTTCTTTTCCAAGTTTTACCAAAATCTAAGTATAAATTTTTAACTAATTGTTGCGTAATAGTTGAAGCTCCTTGGACTATATAACCATTTTGAATATTAATAAACATTGCCTTAGCAATTCTAGCAATATCAAAACCATGATGATCATAAAATTTTTTATCTTCAATAGCAATTACGGCATTTACTAATTTTTCATCTATTTTATCTAAACTAACCCAAGAAGATGTACTACTGCCTTGATAAACTAAATTATCTTTATTGTCATATAAATAATAAGTACCATTATTAGTTATATTTAATTTAGGAGTAATTAAAGCATAAATATTAATTCCAATATAAGAAATTATAAATGCTAAAAAAGAAAATAAAGTTATTTTTGATAAGATTTTTACTACTCGCAATTTAATCACCTAAGTTTATTATGTAAAAAAACTAAAAAATTATGTTGAAATTATATATATACTATGTTATAGTTTTTAAGACAAAAGAGGTGATTATATTAACAAGTTAATTAATTGGCGTTTATATAATGCAAATAATTTAATTATTAATAAAGAAAAAGTTACTTGTGAGTATAATGATGATAAAATAATTTATCAAGAAGATGAAAATATTAATATAATTGATTTAAAAAATAAGACATATATACGAGATAATCAAGAATTTAATTTTAAGATTAATTTTCAAGAAAATAAAGGTTTTTATACTCTTAAAGAAAAAAATTATACTTTTGACTTTGTAGTAGAGGCAAAAATTATAAAAAATGATAATGAAGTTACTTTAAAATATAAATTAGATGATGAAGAAAAAACAATTATAATACAAATGTTATAGTAATATTTATATTATAATGCATATAATGAGAAAGAATAAGGAGAAATATTTATGAATTTAAAAGATATAAAAAAAGAAGAATTAGAATCAATGAGTTATGATGAAATTGCTTATTTAGTATTACAACAATATGGTAAAAAAATGAAACTTTTAGATTTATTTAAAAGAGTTTGTAAAGTTTTAGATTTACCAGAATCTACGGTGGAAGAAAGAATTACTGACTTTTTTGAATTATTATCTATTAACAAAAAGTTTGTTTTAATGCCAAATGGTTATTGGGATTTAGCTACTAAACATATTCAAAATATGGTTGTTGAAGATGAGGAAGAAATAGTAGATGAAGATCAAAATAATGATGATGTCGAAGACGAAGAAGAAGAAAATGAAGAAGAAGATATTTTCTATGATAATGAACTTGATGATAATGATGATGAAGATGATGATTTAAAAGATTTAGTTATAATTGATGAGGATGAACAAGCCCAAGAATAGTTAAATGTTATAACTAATATTTTAAAGAAAGCATATATTATAAATAAATTAAGTTAGTGAGACATTATTGTTTCACTTTTTTATATAAGGAGTTATGATGAAAAAATTATTGAATAATGTTGGTATAAAAGTTGCTTTTGTAACTGTTATTATAAATTTTTTATTGTTTTTATTTAAATTAATTACAGGTTTAATAGGAAATTCTAATGCTATGGTATCTGATGCCGTTCATTCTTTATCAGATGTTTTTACAACCTTTATTGTCATTTTTGGTATGATTATGGCTAGTAAAGAAGCAGATTATAAACATCCTTATGGTCATGAGAGAATTGAAAGTGCTTTTGCCATTATTTTATCATTTATTTTACTTATTACAGGTTTAGGTATAGGTTTTATTGGTATAAAAGCTATTATGAATAATAGTACTATAAAAATACCTGGTATTTATCCATTAATTGCTGCAATAGTATCTATTATAGTTAAAGAAGGAATGTTTCATTATACAATGCATTATGCTAAAAAGATTAATTCTTCTTCTTTAAAAGCTGATGCTTGGCATCATCGTAGTGATGCCTTATCATCTATTGGATCTTTTATAGGTATTTTAGGAGCTCGTTTAGGTATGCCAATTTTAGATTCTTTATGTAGTATATTAATTTGTGTTTTAATTACTAAATCAGCTATTGAAATCTTTATGGAAGCCATTGCTGAAATGTTAGATACTTCATGTAATGAAGAAACAACTAAGGAAATTATTGATACTATTATGTCAATAAATAAAACTGTAAAAATTAATGATTTGAAAACTAGAATGTTTGGTAGTAAGATATACATTGATGCTGAAATAGCTGTTGATGGTAAGATGAGTTTAAATAACGCTAATAAAATTGTTGAACAAATACATGATTCAATTGAAAAAAAGTATGATATGGTAAAACATTGCAATATTCATATTGTACCTAAGAAAAAAAGTTAGATAGATAATTTAGGGGGATTTATGAGTTATAAAAAAGAATTAATAAATGGTGCAACAATGCCTGTAATAAAGTTAGAAGAAAAGAAATTATATGAAGAATATGAATTATTAGGTAGTGGAGCCGAAGGAGAAGTTTTTAAAATAGCAAATGATTTAGCTTTTAAGAAATTTTATCTTAAAAATGCTCAAAAAAAATTAAAATATAAATATAAAAAAATAGAATTATTATCTAAATTAAATGATCCATCTTTTAATTTTCCCCTAGGTTTATGTACATTTGGTGAATTTAAAGAAGGCTATTATATGCCTTTTATAAAAACTAGTAAGTTTAAAAGTTTGGATGAAATTTTTTATAAAAGTAATAATGTAGCAAGTTTTACAAAATATATAATAAAAATATCTAATGCTATGCAACGGTTACATCAAATGGGTATTACAATGGGTGATGTTAGATGTCAAAATATTTTAATTCAAGAAAATGACGAACCAATATTTATTGATACCGATAGTTATGCCATTGGAGAATTTGATTATGATTTAGATTTACGCTGTACTAAATATCTTTTTGAATTATATCATAAAGAATATTCTTATGAAGATATTGATAAATTTTTATTAGCAATTATTTCTATTCAACCATTTTTAGAAGGTACTGTCATCGAAGCTCAAATAAGATTACAAAGGGATGATATGTATTTTAAAAATTTAATTAATTTAATGCAAATAACCAAAGAGGATAAAGAAGCTTTAAGAGAAATCTTATCTGATAGTTATGATAAACCTTATATTGGTCCAATATTAGAAAGAATAAATCCCAAGTCTCGTTTATTTAAATTTAAAGATGCTCCGAAGATAAATCTCTAATTTGATTGCTACTTTTTATTTATAATGTTATAATTTTTCTTGAAAAAAGGTGATATTATGTTTGAAAGATTAGATAATATAGTCCAAAAATATGAAGAGTTAAAGCTTGAACTTACTAAACCCGAAATATTAAACGATTATAATAAATTAAAAAATTTATCCAAAGAACAAAGTGATTTAGAAGATATAGTTAATAAATACACGGAATATAAAGAAATTGAAAAAGCCTTGGAAGAAGCTAAAAGTGTTTTAGATGATCCAGAATTAAAAGAAATGGCTGAGGCTGAGGTTGAAGAATTAACGAATAAACTTGCTAGTATAAAAAGTGAATTAGAAATATTACTTGTTCCCAAAGATGAAAATGATGGTAAAAATGTTATTATGGAAATACGTGGTGCAGCTGGGGGTGATGAAGCTAATATTTTTGCCGGTGATTTATTTAGAATGTACTCATATTATGCCGAAGCTAATGGTTGGAAGCTTGAAGTATTAAATTCTATTGAAGGAACATCTGGGGGATTCTCTCAAATAGAGTGTATGATTAAAGGCGATAATGTATATTCTAAGTTGAAATATGAAAGTGGTTCTCATCGTGTTCAAAGGGTACCTGTTACTGAAACCCAAGGAAGAGTTCATACTTCAACAGCAACTGTATTAGTTATGCCAGAGGTTGAAGATGTTGATATTGAAATAAAAGAATCAGATTTAAAAATTGATGTTTTTCATTCTTCTGGGGCTGGTGGTCAATCAGTTAATACTTCTAATTCAGCTGTCCGTATAACTCATATTCCAACCGGAGTAGTAGTAGGTTGTCAAACTGAAAGAAGTCAACTTAAAAATAAAGAAAATGCCATGCGTCTTCTTCGTATTAAATTACATGATGATATGATGCAAAAACAAGCCCAAGAAGTCGGAGCTGAGCGAAAAAGTAAAATAGGTACTGGTGATCGTTCCGAAAAGATTAGAACTTATAATTATCCCCAAAATAGAGTTACTGATCATCGAATTAATTTTTCAGTTATGGAACTTGATCGAGTTATGAATGGTCATTTAGAACCAATAATTGAAGCTCTTATTACCGAAGATATGCGTTTAAAATTAGCCGGAGAAAATTTTAATTCCTAATGACTGATTTAGAACAAATAAAAAAATATATACCAGAGTGTAAGCAAAAAGATGCTATAAAAAAATTAAATGCCGGATATCCTATTCAATATATAATAGGTAATGTTGATTTTTATGATTGTAATATATTGGTTAATGAAGATGTTTTAATACCAAGATTTGAAACAGAATATTTAGTAGAAAAAACAATTAGTTATTTAAAACAATTAAATATTGTTAAACCAAATATTTTAGAAATTGGTACTGGCAGTGGTTGTATTGCAATAGCTTTAAAAAAACACTATGATTGTAATATAAATGCTATCGATATTTCTAGTAAAGCAATTAATTTAGCAAAAAAGAATGCCTTACTTAATAAAGTTGATATTAATTTTAAAAAACAAGATATTAATAATTATAAATCTAAGGTAAAATTTGATTTAATAATAAGTAATCCTCCATATGTACCATTTAATAGTATTGTTGATGAAAAAATAAAATATGAACCTAGTAATGCTATATATGCAAAAGATAATGGGATATATTTTTATAAAATAATATTAGAAAAAATACATAATAATTTAAATGATAATTATTTAATTGCATTTGAAATAGGAGATAAAGAATTTATAAAAATAAAAGAAATAATATTAAATTATTTACCCAATTCCCATATAAAATTAGAAAAAGATTATAATAATTATGAAAGATATGTATTTATAAGTAATAAAAAAATATAAAAAATTATCAATACTACTTTGATAATTTTTTTATACCTTACTTTTAGGATAAGACTTTCTTTCATCTGTACGACATATCAAGTAATCAACACTTGTATTATAATAATTTGCTAAAATATTAAGTTTATCTATGGGAATTAATCTTACACCAGTTTCATATCTTGAATATTGAACTTGTGTCATATTTAATATTTTTGCAATTTCTTTTTGAGTTAAATCCCTATCCTCTCTAATTTCTTTAAGTCTTATTAAATTCAAAATTAATCACCTATATCTAATTTCTCATATTATAAAGAAAGCAGCTTGACATTATAACTGTTTGGTTATAAAATTTAACTATAAAATATAACTATACGGTTATAAAATAGGAAGGATTGTATAATATGGAAGTTATTAACAAATATAGAAAAGAATTAATAGTACTAGGAGTAATAATAGAAATAATATTGGTGCCATTAATAGTTAGAAATTT
>CANQVV010000004.1 GCA_947627385.1 uncultured Bacilli bacterium | reverse complement strand
AAGAAGAGTGTGAAAACAACAATGATAATAGCTGTAAAAAACCAAATGAATCATCTGATAACAAATGGCATTGCAAAGATGGTGAAGTTTGTGATGAGAATAAATACAAAGAAGAGTGTGAAAACAACAATGATAATAGCTGTAAAAAACCAAATGAATCATCTGATAACAAATGGCATTGCAAAAATGGTGAAGTTTGTGATGAAGATAAATATAAAGAAGAATGTGAGGATCCAAACTCTAATACTTGTAAAAATCCAATAATAACAAATGGTTTATATAATTATAAAATAGGTGAAACACAATATAGTAATCGAACCAAAGAACAATATTATAAAGATTGTACATCATGTGATACAAGTAATGGTCATCCAGGACCTCTAAGTACTGGTAATGGTAAATATACATTCTATAATCAATCTTATGATGCTGGAACAGATGGTTTATATGAAAATAAAACAGAAACTGAAAGAAAAACAATTTGCTGTCCAGATGGAAATTGTCCAGTAACATTTAAATGTACACCAGTTGCTGATACAGATGGTAATATTACTTACTATTTAGATGATAGTAGTACAACTGAGGATAGTGCCTTGTTTAAATCAAGATGTTGTCCGAATGGCAAATGTCCAGTAATATGTAAATATTGCTTATATAATAAAAAATTAAATGCAGAATTTAGACCTGTAACACCTGAGGATTTAAATCCGAATGATCGAAATTTAGGAGTTAATTGGAGTTGGGAAGAGCCAATAGATACATCACTTGAATTAAAGGCTTATGTTACAACCCAAGAAATACAAGAAGATAATGAAGATATTTTTGATATTAATTGGGATCATCTTGGTGATGATGAACCATTTGCAATGAAAGTTAAAATGGATGGAAAATTAATTAATTATATCAAGGATTATAATAAAGGTAAAAACTATGCTAATGATACGTTAAAATGTTATGATCATACTATTGGTGATACGGTGTATAAAAATATTTATTGTTATAGTACATTTATAGATGATTTAGTTGAAAAATATAGTTCAAATATTCAATTTACAATTGCAAGGCCAAGTGGGGAAAAAGATCGTAAAAACAGTCAAAATTTAAAATATTTTACTAGCTGGGCAAGTGGTAATTGGCAAGTAGATACAACAGTGGCTCTTAGTCATCGTGATGATATGAGTTATTACACTAATAATTTTGGTTTAGTATTTAATACGGCAAATGATAAATTAATAGATTATCACGTTGGTCCATCTTGGAAGTAAAAGAAAGAAGGTTTAGAAAATGAAGGAATCGTATTGGGGCTACTGGTTAATATTATTAGGTGTCTTAGTTGTTGTAATACTTTTGTTAATTCAAAATATTACTTCAAATAACACCGAAGATAATTATACCGTTAAGCAAATAAGTGAAGCAGCAATGTTTGATGCTGTTGATTATGCTTATTATAGAGAATACGGAGAACTTAAAATTAATCGTGAAAAATTTATTGAAAGTTTTTTAAGAAGATTTGCTGATAATGCATCACTATCAACATCTTATACAATAACTTTTGCTGGTATTTATGAAGCACCACCAAAAGTTGGAGTAGAAATAAGTAGTGACACAAATACTTATTTCATTGCTAATGATTCAACGAGTATGAATATGGTTAATAGAATTGATGCCATTTTAGAGCAAGGTGCAGAATAGGAGGAATAAAAAATGGGTAATATTGTTGCAACTTTAAAAAGGTTTATACAAAATAAAAACACAGTAACGATACTAGCTGTTTTAGCAGGAATTATAATTTTATGGTATTTCTATAATTATCGTGTAAATCAAGCAATTACGACAATAAAAGTTCCTTATGCCAAAGAGGGAATAGATACAAATAAACCAATAGAAACCGATAATATTGATTATATGGAAATAACTCAAAGTACACTTAAAGATAATGATATAGTTCAAAATGTTGATGAATTGGTCGATAAATATGTTTGTATGGGAACAAGTATTCCTAAAAATGGTTTCTTTCATAGATCACAAATATGTGATAATGAAGAATTGCCAAATTCTGTTTTGGAAAATGTTGAGCCAGGTTATACTTTGTTCTCACTTCCTGTAACAATGGAAACAACTTATGCTAATTCGATTACACCTCATGATTATATTGATTTACAAATGTCTGCCAGAGATGATTCAGGAACTATTATTTTTGGTAAATTAATTGAAAGTATTGAAGTTCAAGAAGTAAGAGATGGCAGTGGTAAAAATGTATTCTGGGATAGTTCAGCAGGAGATCCTGCTTCACTATTATTTATTGTTCCAGATGATTATGCTAATTTATTGAATATTGCAAAAATGATTAATGTTACAATAACTCCTGTATTAAGAGGAGCATCTTATACTCAAAATCCAGGTGAAACTAATGTTTCTAGTGAAGAATTACGAGCTTATATTTTAAACAAAGCTAATATATATGGAGAAGATTAATTAAAAAAAATAAAAAGGGAAGGATGAGCGTTAAGTGAATGATGCTATATTTTCACAAATAGATTTTGGACCATTAAAAGAATTTTTAGATGACGATAACATTACTGACGTTTCTTATGGTAATGGTGGTGAAATTCATTTAAAGACTCTTGATAAAGGTGTTTATCGAATCGAAAGACCTGATATAGATAATGCCTTATTGGAAAAATTAGCCTTTCAATGTTCCAATGTAATGGGAAAAACATTTAATATGGCTCATCCATTCTTAGATGCTGAGTCAGCTGAGTTACGTTTGAATTTTATTCATGATTCCATTGCTACTAATGGTATTGCTTGTGTTATTCGTAAGACACCAGCAAAAATTCGTTTAAATAAAGAGAAATTATTAAGTGAACAATATGTTACCGAAGATTTACTTAATTTCCTACTTACTTGTGTTGAAGGACATTGTAATATTATAGTAAGTGGTGAAACTGGTTCAGGTAAAACAGAATTAGTTAAATATTTAGCTAGTCATACCAAAGAAAATGAAAAAATAATAACTATCGAAGATACTTTGGAATTGCACTTAGATAAAATATTTCCTCATCGTGACATAGTAGCTATAAAAACAAATAATATTGCCTCATATTCAGATGTTTTAGTAGCTTGTATGAGACAAAATCCACGTTGGATTTTACTATCCGAGGTTCGTAGTGCCGAAGCTGTTACAGCCGTTCGTAACTCTATATCATCAGGTCACAATATTATTTCAACAATTCACTCTGATAGAGCTGTAAATGTTCCTATGCGGATGTATTCATTACTGGAATCTAATCAAGATATTGATCAATTTTTGAAATCAATTCATAGATATGTTCAAATAGCTATTCATGTTAAAGGATATATGAGTGCTGAACTTGGTAGATTTCAAAGAGAAATTGTAGAAGTATGTGAATTTTATGTTGATGAAGAAAATAATGCTGGTTCAAATATTATATATAAAAAGAATCTAGATGGTGCTATTCATTTCAATAATCCAACTAAATATTTGAAAGAATATTTAGGCAGTCAAGGTGTAACACTTAAAGAAAATTTATTTGTTGAAAGTGAAAATGAGAATAATAATCAAAATACTGTCAATGAAGAAGTAATAGATTCCCTATAAGGAGGTGCATAGATGAGAACATTACCAGAATTAATTATATTATTAGGTCTTGCTATCTTTGTTATTATTTATCGTAATAATAAAAATGGTAAATCTTATAAAGAAGTTTTAAGTAAAGTTGAAGGAATATATGATAAATATGCACCATATTCTTTTAAAGTTGTAAGAGAAAAGACTAAAGAATTAGGCCAAGAATATACAATAAAGCAATATGTTGCTCAAATAGTTTTATTAGGTGGCTTTGCTGCTTTAATTGGTTATTTCTATTTTTATAGTATTATTTGGGCTGTTGTTTATGCGGTTGCTACAATTGCCTTTATTCCATATTTGGCTTATCTTAGATGTCAAAGAGTTTATAGTGAATTTATTTTTGAACAAATTCAAACATATACGACAAATGTTATAATGGAATTTAATACTACGCAAAGTTTCGTTAAAAGTCTAGAAGGAGTTCGTGATAGTGGTATTATTGAAGAACCAGTTTTATCAGATATTAAAAAAATGATTGAATTGTCTTATCAAAATGGTACAATTGATGAATCTATTGAATATTTCAATGCTAAATATCCTTTCTATATGGTTAAAAATATGCATCAATTATTTTTACAAATTACCAAAGAAGGTGCCAGAGATGCTGGAGAATCACTGGAAAATATGTCAATGGATATCGATGCCTTAGTTGAAGGTGTTTATCGTGATCAAATGGATCGAAAAAATTTCCATAAAAGATTTTTAACTTTTGCAGCTGTTTTGTTTACTTTAGTAATAGTAGTAGAATTTATGTTAGGTAAAGAAAATTATATTGAATTATTAAATATTTGGTATGTTCAATTAATGCTACATATTATTATTTTGATTAATGTTTATTTCCTTATTACAGGAGAAAAATATTATAATGAAGATGTGGGGGCTGAATAATGCAAGTAGAAATAATAATTATAGCCATCTTAATATTTGTTGTTATGACTTATAATGGTCAAGTTAGTATTAGGGATTTAATCAATGATAATTTCTTTGTTTTTCGAAAATTAAAAGAAGAAGATTGGGATTTTTATGTTCAGGCTAGATATGGTGATAGTGCTAATTCTGATACAATATTTATTAAAAGAATTCGTAATGGTTTAATGGTTATTGTTGTTTCATTATTCTTTTTCATTCAAGAACTTGATGCCTTAAGAGTTTTAATTGCTTTTATTTTAGGATTTTTAGTATTTAAAATAGATTATTTAAATATAAAATCTTATTATAAATCACATATGTTTAAAATAGATAGTATGCTACCACATTATTTAAAAAGCATTGAAATTTTAATTCAACACTACACAGTACCAGTTGCTATTGGTAAATCTATAATTGATGCCCCAGATATTTTTAAAGATGGTTTACAAGAAATGATAAATGAAATAAATGCTGGTGATGATTCAATTAATCCTTATATGAATTTTGCCAAAAAATATCCGGTTCGAGATTCAATGCGTATGATGCGTTTATTATATCGTTTAAGTTTAGGTAGTCAAGATCGAAAACAAGAGCAAATGCTAATGTTTTCAAGAACTATTTCTAACTTACAACAAAAAGCCAGAGAAACAAAATATAAAAATCGTCTAGATAAAATGGAAGGTAAAACTATGAGTATGTTAATGTCAACCGGATTTGGGGTAATGATATTATTAGTATTTGCAGTTTTACAAATGATGGATTTATAAAAGTGATTATTCACTTTTTTTATTTAATTTTTTTCCAAACAGAATAAAAATATTATCTTCATTATATAATATTTCATAGTCATTATCACGTTCTAATGATTTAGCTATATCAGTACCATAATAGACTAAGGCATAATCAAAATCATATTTATTAAAAATACTTTTATAAGAAAAATAATTTCCAATATTTTTGTAATCGGTAATTATATCTTGACCACCATTAAATTCTTTTATATAAACCTCAGCTCTAGAATCTATAAATATGGGAATATCATTAAAAGCAATGAAAGAGCCATAATTAAATTCAGTGTATAATTTTATATTTTTATAATCTAAATTTTTCTTTATATATTTTACTGATTGTACTGGATATTCTTGATCTATTAAAAAATTAAAAGTTTTTAAATTTAATGTTTTAATTCCAAGTATAATAGATATTATGAGTAAAACAATACAGCTTGTAATAATATAATTATTATTAATAATAATTAATAAAAAATTATAAATTTTTTTCAATAGTTTCCATTTTAATTTAATTGTTGGTAATTTAAAATTATAAGATAATATCTTAGTGATCAAAGTAGGCATTAATAAAAATATAAATATAATATTACGATTAGCTAGTAGTGAAAAAAGAAATAAACCAGTGAATAATAGTAAATCTCTTAACTTAATTTTAACATTTAGTACAATAATTATAAATAAAGTAATTAATAATATAATTAATAGAATAGGATAATTAATTATAACAGTTTTTTGCATTTCTAATATAATATCATAAGATTTATTACCCAAAACTTTTAAAAAGAATGTATAAGGTTGCAATCTGTAAGGAGATATTAGTCCTGATAAAATTAATAGTAGATATGTAATAATAAATAGAGGAATATTTTTAGTGTTTTCTAATACTATTTTTTGAGAATTAATTTTTTTTAATAACTTAAAATTGTCTTTTAATAATTTTAAAAACATTTCAATCATAAAAGGTATGGTTAATATAATACTAAATAGCCATAAAGGCATGTGAAAATTTAAAATAATGATTGAATTTAATAAGAGAAAAATAGTATATCTTTTTAAACCGGTTTGATAAAGTCTTTCTAAGAAATAAGTTTCTAAGAAAAAGAGTAGATAGGTAATAGCTTGAACTCTAGTTACAATACAAAAGTTACAAATAAGAATAGTAACTATAGAAACAATAAATGATAAAAAAGTATTATTAGTATATTTTTTATTAGCAAAATAGATTGAAATACCAAGTAAAGAAAAATTAATTAAAAATAAAATATAAATACCACCATAACTAAAATATTTATATATTGCATAAATTAGTAAATCATAAAGCCAATGATGATATAGATAAGTTAAATTTGGGATAAAACTAAAATGATCTTTAAAATCAATTCCATATTTTAAAATATCTTTACCTGTTCTTATATCAAAAAATAAATCATTTTCACACATTTTAGTTATTGTAAACATACAAATACAAGTAATTAATAAAATAAAAAAAGTATTTATTAAAAAGTTTTTAGTTTTATTCATAATGCTCACCTAATAAAAGTATAACATATAATTAACAAATATTGTAAACTTAAAAAAAATATATTGTTATTTTAATTTATTTGGTTTATACTAGTATATAGATAATAAAGGAGGAATAAAAAATATGAAAGAAGCAACAGGTGAGTTAAATATGACGGTTGTAACAGTTGTTGCTATTGCAGCATTGGTAGCATTCTTTTATTTAGTTATATGGCCTGTATTACAAAGAGGTATGACTTTATCATCAGCATGCAATGCATCAAATGGAGGACAAACTTATTATAAGCAAACTGTAGATAATAAAGCTGTTGAATGTGGTCCAACAAGTAGTGCTGGTATTGGTAAATGTTCTTATGATAATTCAACTAGATCTTGTGAATCTAGTACTTCTACTGGACAAACAAATCATTAATCATGAAAGAAGCAACAGGTGAATTAAATGCAACAGTTGTAGTAATGTTGGCTATTGGAGTTTTCATAGCCTTTTTTTACTATACACTGTGGCCAATGATTAAGAATAATTTTGCTGAAAACGCTAAATGTAGTGATGCTATTTGTGAAAAGTGTCCAACACATGATTGTGATACGGTGACTTGCTATCCTAAAAATGCTGAGCATACACCTGGAAATGGATTTGAATGCGTATATAAAGGTTAAGGAGTTGATTAAATGAAGGAAGCAGTAGGTGGAATTTCCATATTTCAAATAGTAATATTTTTCATTCTTGTTTTTACCGGAATAATGTGCTTAACTATTAATCATTCCAAAGCCTTTGGGGTTAAAGATGAAATAATTACCATCTTAGAAAATTCTAAAATAGATGTTAATGCTCATAATGGAACTTATGGTTTATCAACTAATACTTTGGATGCTATTAAAACTCATTTTGATGAAGTCGGTTATCGTATTACTGGTTCTTGTCCTAAAAATGATGATAGTACTAAAGATAACTGGGTTGGTTATACCAGAGATGGTAAAGTAGATAATGAGCATGCTGCTTTTTGTATAAGAGCTAATAAAGTGGCTAGTTTGTATGCCGATGAAGCTAAAAAGAAATGTGAAGGTAATAAATGTATTGTTACCGAAGAAGACTTTCCACCAGCAGTATACTATGATGTAGTATTATTCTTTCAATTTGATGTACCATTTTTAAATAATTTTTTAAATTTTAAATTAACTGGTTCAACAAAAGTTATTTTTGGGTAGGTGAATTATGAGAGAAGCAATTGGGACACAAACAATTTTCAAAGCTATACTTATTTTTACATTTTTATTTGCCGGTTTTATTGCTGTGGCAATAACTTATAATAAAGCTTATAAATTAAAAAATGAAACATTAGCAATTTTAGAAAAATATGAAGGAGTATCGAGTAAATCATTAAAAATTGTGAATAATTATTTAAGCAATAGTGGTTATATTGCTAAACAAAATTGTGCTGGTTATAAATATGGTATAGCTGATTTAAATGGTGATAAATATGAGACCACAGTTAATAATAAAAATTATTTTTATTGTATTGATCCATATATAAAAAATAATCAAGTTTTTTATAAAATAAAACTATTTTCTCGTTTTAATTTACCTTTTATAGGTGAGTTATTATATTTTAATATTACAGGAGAAACTAAAGGAATAAAAATATATTCATCATCAAATCAGTTAACAAGTTAGTAGGAGGATATCATGAATGTAATTGTATCAAATAAATATCAAGCTTTGCTTGGAACATTAAATATTGATGTTATTAAAATAATAAATGGTGAATTTTCGGTAGAAGAATTAGTAAATCAGTTTAGTAATTTTTATTATAATAAAATGATTATTGATGTTACTGCCATTAAAAATTATGAAAATGTTAATATTATGCGGGAGTTATCTTTAAATTTTGAAATGGATAAAGTAATTTTATTATTAGATGACTCACCAGTAGTAAATTCTGCTAATTATTTATCACAATTAGTATCAGTAGGGATTTATAATTTTACTAAAAATGTTGATGCTATTCCGTTTTTAATTGAAAACCCTAATTCCTATAAAGATGTAGCAGCTTATCAAAATTTTAATAATTATGAACCTAATAAAGTTAATACTGCTAAAAAAAATGAGCCTGTTTATACCAAAATGGAACAACGAATTATTGGTTTTAAAAATTTAACTGAGCATGCCGGAGCAACAACCTTAATTTATATGTTAAAAAAACATTTACAAGATGAATATAAAGTTAAAGCCTTAGAAATTAATTCTACTGATTTTGAATATTTCAATGATAAAGGTCTTGAAAGTGCAGATTTTATGAATGCCTCAATTAAGATTGCAAATAATAGTGAAGCTGATGTAATACTTGTTGATTTAAATGATGGACCTGATAGTATTTGCAATGAAATAATTTATTTGATTGAACCAGGTATATTAAAATTAAATAAATTAATTAGAAGTGATTATAAAATATTTGATAAATTAAAAAATCAAAAGATAGTTTTAAATAGAAGTGTTTTAAATGATAAAGATGTCCATGATTTTGAAAAAGAAAGTGGTAGTAAAGTATTCTTTAATATTCCATGTTTAGATGAGAAATTGGATAATAATAAAAAGATAATAGAATTTTTAATTGCCTTAGGTTTTTCAAGATTAAGTATTGAATCTGAAAAAAGATGGCATTTGTAATAAAATAAATCAAGTTGCCTATTATTTATGGCAACTTTTAATATGTCAAATTTTTGCTAATTTTTTAAATTTTTTTAAATTTATGTCAAATTTTTAAATAATCATTTTAAAATTTAGTTATATTTCTTGACATCTAACTTTTAATTAGATAAAATTTAGATATAAAGAGAAAGAAGGTATTTTATGTTAATTGGAGGTTTTTGTGCTGATACAGCAAATATTTGGCATTTACTAGGAATGGTAGTTACAATTATTAAAATTGTTATTCCACTTTTATTAATTATTTTGGGAATGGTTGATTTAGGAAAAGCAGTTATTTCAAGTGATGAAAAAGCTATTAATAAAGCTGTTGGTTCATTATTAAAAAGATTTATTGCTGCTGTTGTAGTGTTCTTTATTCCTACAATTGTTAATGCAATTTTCGGTATTATAGGTGTAGTAGCAAATGATGAAGCCGATTATCAAGTATGTGTAAGATGTTTAACTCAAACTTGTGAAGCCGATGCTGAAAATGCCAAAGCAAATGTATTAGGTAATTAATATTAACAAAAAAGAAATGGTCACATTTCTTTTTTGTTGTCTAAAATTATTATTTAATATTTTTAATTATTATGTTATAATTTTCTTGGGTGATAATAAATGAAGCATAAAATAGCATTTTTAAGTGGGATGTTATTTATTATTCTAATTAGCTTAATGACTATTAATTTAGTAAAAAGTAATAAAGAATATGTATATATTTCACAAAATAGAAATTTTGGTTCTAGTATAACTATTGCTGATGATTCAGAAAAACATGTAATTGACTATGAACATTTATGTAATGAAGAGGGATTTCGGGTTACTGCTAAAATAGCAGGAATAATAATCTTGTTTGGTAAATGGGTAGGTCCCCTTATTCTTATTGTTCTAGGAATGATAGATTATGGTAAAGCAATGATATCTGATGATGAAAAAGCTTTAAGTAAAGCTACTTCTTCATTTATTAAAAGAATGATTATAGCTATTATAATTCCTTTTATACCAGGTTTAATTTTTGTGCTTATTGATTTTATAGATGAAGCCAAAGATATTGAAAATGATGCTGAATTTATTTCCTGTACAGAATGTTTAAAAAATCCCCTTACTAATTGTCAAAAAAATAATTAAAAAGTAGATTTTATTGTTATGGTATGTTAAAATAATAATATATCGTAAGCTATTTGGAGTGATAATTTATGAAAAAAATAATAATATTTATATTTTTGGTACTATTATTACCAATTAAAATAGTTAATGCTGTCGAGTATGAGTGTGAATATACTTTTAAAAATGAATTTCAAGAAGGAGCTAAAAATATTAAAATTAGATTCAATGATAATGATTTTAGTGTTTATTGTGGTAATGATAAAATGGGACCAAGTTCTACTTGTGAAATACCTTTAAAGGATGGTAACGGTTCAATAGTTTTTACGGGTTATAAAATTACGCTTAATGAACTATTTAATTATTATTATTCTAGTAGTACAAAATGTTCTTCTAATTTAAGAGGTACACTTAATGGAATTATTTCTTTTACTGAGGGAAGTACTCATATATTTAATCTTTCGGATTATAAAGATCTTACTATAACGGAATCAGAAACAAATAGTGAATCAAATCTTGATAGTGATGTAAGTGAAAAAACTGATTGTAATGGTGAATTATTAGGTTATCCAGATGATCCAGGTTCTCCTGCATATTATTTAGTTAAGGTTTTTCATGTTATAAAATATGTTGCCTTAGTGTTATTGGTAGTTTTATCAGTTATGGATTTCACGGGGGCAATTGCCTCACATGATGCTGATGTAATAAAAAAAGTGACTAATAAACTAATAATGCGGTTTATTATATGTGTTATAATTTTTTTACTTCCATATTTAATTGAACTTTTCTTAAAATACTTAGTTGAAAGAAATACTAGTCTGTGTGGAATAGAGTAAAGGAAGGTGAATAAAATATGTTAATTTTATCAATAACTGATTTACTAGTGTCAGCGGGAATATGGCTAGTTACACCTATCTTTAAACTAGCTGCTTTTGCATTTAAAATATTTATGATTTTAGCCCAAAGTGATGTTTTAACTAGTGTTAATTATACTAATTTAATAAATAATTTCTATTTAATTTTAGGGGTAGTAATGTTATTTATTATGGCATTTTCACTTCTTATGGGATTAATTAATCCCGATGATCAAAAACAAGGTACGGCTGCTGTGAAAAAATTAATTATCAATTTTGTTATATCTTGTATAATATTAGGCTTTTTGCCAACTATTTTTACATTTTTATTTGATGCTCAAAATTCTATTTTAAGATATAACGTTATTGGTGGATTTTTTGATATTGGTGTTGCTGGGGAAGAAGTTACAGTAAGTGATGACAATATTGAATCAGTTGAGAGAAGTGCAAATGAAATTGTTAATGGGATATACACAGCATTCTTTAATGTTAATGAACAATATCTTACTGAGAATTGTAAAAATATGGATTTAGAAGAATGCCAAGCAACTGTGAAAGCAGAAGATGGTAAAAAAAACACATTTGATACATATATAGATGATGTTAATAGAAATGCTCATTTTTTAGTTTATGATGATTTTGCTAAAAATATAGTAGATGATGAAATTGATTTTAATTTTTTAATTGAGTTGATTGCAGGTGCTGCCTTAGTATATATTGGTGTTTCATATTGTTTTGATATGGCGCTTCGTTTAATAAAATTAGTTTTTTATCAATTAATTGCACCAATTCCTGTATTTTTGAGAATTGTTCCTAATAGTAAATTAAGTGGTACTTTTACTCAATGGTTAAAAATAACTTTGACTTGTTGGGGTGAAGTATTTATCCGAATATTTATCTTTTATTTTAGTGTCTGGTTGTGTACAGCTTTAATGGATACTAACTTTATGACTCAAACTGTTTATCATTATGGTTGGTGGACTGGATTATTTACAAAAGCTTTTATATTAATGGCAATTATAATGTTTATGAAGAGATCACCAAAATTATTATCAGAAATTACAGGTATAGATTCTGGTAATATGAAGCTTGGTATAAAAGACAAATTCAGTGAAGTTACTTCGGCAATAGCAGGTGTTCCACTTCTTGGTGCTGGAATAGCAGCTACTGGTACCCTTGGCAAAAAGGCTATTTCTGCTGTTGATGCTAAACGAAATGGTAGAGATTTAAAAGATGGTTGGAGACGTATTGAAGGTAAGGGTCCATATGCAAAGTTTAAAAAATGGAAAAATGAATTGTTGCCATATACTGCTGCTAATATAGAAGATAATAAAAAATCATCAGAGCAAATGCATGAAATAGCCAAAAGAAGAACAACTAGTGATAATGCTAGAAGTGATTTAATAAGAAAACTTAATGGAGCATTAGAAAGAGATGATAGGGATTTACTAGGTAAAGTTTTAACTATTAAAGATGAAAATGGTAATGAAATATCAATTAAAGAGGCAAAAGAAGAGCAAATAAAAACAGCAATTATGGGGGTAGGATCAGGAGAATTAATTAAATATATGGCCGCTGCTTCTGAATATGGCAGTAAGTATAAAGATTTGGGTAAAACATATGAAGAAAGAAGTACTGCTAAAAAAAATATGTTCCGTGCACAGGCTGAATATGAAGCTGCTGTAAAAACTGGTGATAGTGCCAAAATTCAGGAAGCTCAAGCAGTTATGAATAAATATAAAGATTCTTATGAAGCACTTGATAATGAATGGAAGCAAAGATTGACAATTTTAGCTTCAAAAAGTGAAATTAAAGGTTACAAAGCAATGAAATATATGGAAGATAGAGGAGAAGGACTTAAAACAGAGCCTATATCTAGTGATTCAAGTGATGATGAATTAGGAAAACATTATACAGCAACAAGAGGAAAGCATGAAGCACAGCCACCAGTTTATCCTAGTTCTGGCGGAGAACCACGCGGTAGACATGAAATGCGGGATTTAGATGATGAACCTCATGGTAGACATGAGGCTGAGACACCGATTCCTCCTGTACGAAGTGATGAACCGCTTGGAAAACATGAAATGCCATCAGATGATAAAAAATAATATTTAAAGGAGGAATAGAAAGGTGAATAATTATTTAATACCTGCAAATACAAAAAAATCACAATTGATACTGGGATTTTTTACACCGACTGATTTAGTAATCTTTTCAGTAGGATGTTTATGGACACTTGCTATGGTGCTTATAATACGAAGTTATAATATCGTAGTGTTAATACTTATAGTGTTGCCAGCACTTATTGGAGCATTTTTAGTAATGCCGGTGCCCCATTATCATAATGTATTGCAGCTTCTGACAAATATATTTAATTTTTATACAAATAGAAGAAGGTATTATTGGAAAGGTTGGTGTGCTAATGAAGAGTTCGGCTCAAACGACGTCAGATAATTTTAAATTTACAAGTTCTTGGTTACCTATTAGACAAATAATGAATGGTATGATTCAACTTGATAATGGTTATTATGTTACCGGTATAAAGGTACATCCTCGTAATATATTCATTATGAGTCAACAAGATCAAGAAAAAATTATTTATAATTTAAGAAATTTTTATAATACAATTGATTATGAATTCTGGCTAATTATTGCTGATCGTCCAGTAGATATTAATTTATATCTTGCTGAATTACAAAAATTATATAATAATACTCCAAGTAATGAAACAAGAAAATTGATTTTACAAGATATTAATAAAGCTAATCAATTTATGAGTGTAGAATATAATGTAGTTGATACAGAATACTATTTAATTTTCCAAGAAAAAAAATTGGAAGTATTGCAAAAGAAATTACATAATATGATTAGTAATTTATCATCTTGTGGACTTCAATCAACTCAAACCAGTAATGCTGATTTAAGAATAATACTAGATAATCTCCTTAATGGAGGAGAAACTATTAATTTTGGGACGGTGATGAATTAATGAGTGCAACAAAAAATGCTATCGCTCCAAAGGGAATGGAATTTAAACCTACTGAATTTAGAATAAGTGGCAAATATTCAACAATTATTACGATTGTATCTTATCCAAAAAATATTTATGTTGGTTATTTATCAGATATTACTAATATATCTGGGGTTAAAGTAGTTGTAAAACATATTCCAATTCAATTTTCTGTTTTACAAAAAATGATTAATAAAGAAATAGCAGATTTAAAAACTAGATACCAATCAGAGCACGATCAAACATTACAAGAAAGAATTCGTCAAGATTATGAATCATTAGAGCAATTTATTACTATGTTGGCTTCAACTGATGCTAGAATATTTGATTTTCAAATGCATTTAATGATAACTGCTGATAGTAAAGAAGAACTTGATAATAAAAAGATGGAAGTTAAAAGTTACCTAAATGCTATGAATATGGCTGGTGTAGCTCTAATGTTTGAACAAGAAAAAGTACTTAAAAGTATTGTTCCAATTTTTCCACCACAAGATATTGAACAAAGAATTGGTACACCAATACCATCAATTACAATTGCGGCAATGTATCCATTTGTTTTTGATAGTATTAAAGACCCAGGTTTATCTTGTCTATTCGGTGTTGATTTCTCTGGTGGAGTTGTTTTATTCAATCAATTCTTATATCAAATTAAAAATGAAAATAATCGAAATAATGCCAATATGATTTTACTTGGTACATCAGGTAGTGGTAAATCAACCGCAGCCAAACTTTTACTTCGAACTCATTTAAGAAATGGTTGTAAAATAGTAGCTATTGATCCTGAAGGTGAACTTGAAGATATGGTTAACTTAATGGGTGGTGATTTCTTAGACCTTGGAAAAGGTGGAGAATTCGGAATGATTAACCCTCTTGAAATTGTTGTTGATGTTGATGAAGAAGAAATATCACAAGGTTTAGGTTATACTGTATTAACAAGAACACTCCAACAATTAAAAGCCTTTATGAAATATTACAATCCAGAAATTGAAGAAGATGTTTTAACATTATTTAGTGAAGTAGTTCAAGATACATATAAAAGATTTAGAATAGATTTTGATACTGATTATACTAAACTTAAAAGAGAAGACTATCCAACATTTGATGATGTTTACGCAACAATAAAAGGAAGACTTTTATCAATGGTTGATGCTACCCATGAACGTGATGTTATGGAAAGATTAGAGTTAAAAGTAAGACCATTAGTAAAAGAATTAAGATATTATTTTACTGGTCACACAACCATTCAAATTAATAGTGATTTTATTGTCTTTAATATTAAAGAACTTATGAATAGTGATGAAAATATTAAAAATGCTTTATTCTTTAATATTTTAAAATATGCTTGGGGTCTTTGTTTAGAGAAAGATGTTAATACGATAATGTATGTTGAAGAAGCTCACGTTTTACTAGCTAGTCATAATGAACTTGGAGCAGAGTTCTTAGCGCAAATTCAAAGACGTAGTCGTAAATACAATACTGGTACTATTATTGTTACGCAACAACCTACGGATTTTGCATCACCAACCATTATTCAACATGGCAAAGCAATATTTGATAATGCCTCTTATTATTTAATAATGAGTTTAAGAAAACAAGCCGTTGATGATTTAGCCCAATTAATTGATTTAAATGAAAGTGAAAAGGAAAGTATTAAATATTATCCACAAGGTCAAGGTTTATTTGTTTGTGGTAATAGAAGAATGCGTATCAATGTTGTAGTTACCCAAGAAGAATTAGATTCATTTGGATCTGGTGGTGGTTTTTAAAAAATACTGATAGAGAATTTCTTTATCAGTTTTTTTAATAATTGTTAAAAAGTCACATTCAAGTATAATAAATTGATATTTTTAAGGAATAATGCAATAATTTTCCTAGAAAAAGGAAATGCTTTAAGGCTTTTTATACGCAAAAGCAAACTTTTGTACTTTTTTACTAGCATTTTTTAAAATATTATTTTATAATTTAAGAGAGGTATATTATGAAGCAATTAATATTTGATAGTGATTTTAAAAACTTAATAGCAAGGCCTTTAAATTGGACAAATTCTGTTGAAATTCCAGCAAATGTTCAAAAATATATTCAAAATATTTCTAATTCCACAGTTATTTATGATGAAAATTTAAAAAAGTATTATTGTCCGTTATGTTTAAAAGAATTAAATAAAGATAATTGTTGTCCAAAATGTTTGAAAAAATATAATATAAGAGGTAATAATGCCAATAAAGTTTGGTGGGAAATAGATAATATTAAAGATTTAAAATATGAAAATTTTTATTCTTATTTTGATGTTTTAGATGGTGAAGTTATTTTATATATTGTTCATGAAGATATTAGTTATAATAGTCCTTATATATCTATTCCTTACCGTATTAGTAAACTTAAAATTAATAATGCCTTTCATATTTTAAATAAGGGAATAGTGGATTTAATTAATAATAAATATTATAGTTATGAAGAAATAAATAATAAAGTTAAAAAAGATGAAGATAGTTTTGAATATAGTTTAGTTGGGGATTATATTTTTAATAATTATTTATATACAGATAATTTAGAAGAGTTAAAAAATACTATTTATCGTTATACTAAAATATGGGAAGCTAAAAATTATTTAAAAAAGAACTATGTAGGTATTTTAGATTTAATTTATACTCCTATTTATTTTAAAGGGTTTGAATATTTAATGAATTTAAAATTTTATACCTTGGCATTTAATAAAGCTTATTTAATAAATTATGAAGATAAAGTAAAACAATTATTTAAAGATCAAGATTATGTTAAGTTTATGATTAAAAATAAATTTAAATATAACGATTTAGAGGCTGCTTTAATATGTAAAACATATGATAAAGATTTACTTAAATTTATGACTTATAGTATTGAGAGATTAAAAAAAATTATAAATATGACTAATATAAATATTAAAAAGTTAAAAGATTATTTTGCTAAAAATAAGTATAAAAACTATTTATTAATAGAATATTATGATTATATAAGATTTGCTTCTACTTTGGGCTTAAATTTAAAAGATAAAAATATTTTATTTCCCAAAGATTTATTGGCTGAACATAATAAATTACAATTAGAATTTCAAATATTAAAAGAACCAAATATGGCTAGTAAAATAGAAGAACTTGCTAATAAATTAGCAATTAATACATATGAAGATGAAAAATATATTATTAAAGCCGCACCAACATTAGAAAGCTTAATTGATGAAAGTAGACAACAAGATAATTGTGTTAGAACTTATTGTAAGGCTTATAGTAATAATGAATTACAAATATATTTAATGCGTCAAAGAAAAGATGTTAATAAATCTTTTGTAACAATTGAAGTTCGTAATGGTAAAGTAGTGCAAGCTCGGTGTAAATATAATAAATTGCCTAATGAAAATATAAAAAATGTTTTAAAAAAGTTTGAAGGAGCTTTAAAAATAGTTGATTAGATTAATTAGGCTAGTTATTTATATAATTTTAGTGTAAAATAAAAGTATGGTGATAATATGGCATTAATTAGAGTAGTATTTATGGGAACTCCGGATTTTGCAGTCAATCCTTTAAAAGCATTAATTGATAAAGTTAATGTTGTTTTAGTAGTAACTAAAAAAGATGCCGAAGTAGGTAGAAAAAAAATACTAACAAAATCACCTGTTAAAGCGTGGGCAATGGAACATAATATTCCTGTTTTAACACCTGATAAATTAAAATTAGAATATCAAGAAATATTAGATTATAAACCTGATTTAATTGTTACATGTGCCTATGGTAAAATATTACCTAAGGAAATACTTGCTTATCCCCGTTTAGGATGCATAAATATTCATGCTTCCATTTTACCTAAATATCGTGGTAGTGCTCCGATACAATGGGCTCTACTTAATGGTGAAGATACAACAGGAGTAACTTTAATGTATATGGATGAAGGAATGGATACCGGAGATATTATTGCAACTTCTAAATATGTTATAAATAGTAATGATGATGTTGGTATTTTGCATGATAAATTAAGTGAAATTGGTAGTAAATTATTAATAGATAATTTAGATGATATAATAAATGGTCAAGCAAAAAGAATTAAACAAGATGAAGATGCTGCTTCTTATGCTCCGATGATTGAGCGGGATATGGAAGAATTAAACTTTAATGATAAAGTAGTTAATATTTATAATAAAATAAGAGCATTTAGTCCTTGGCCACTTGCAAAAACTACTATTAATGGCATTGAGGTAAAAATAATCAAAGCTCATTATCAACATACAAAAAGTGAAATAAATAAATTATATATGGATAAAAATAGTTTAGGAATTGGTTGTGTTGATGGCATAATTTATTTTGATATTGTAAAACCTAGTGGTAAAAAAGAAATGCCTATTAAAAACTATCTAAATGGATTAAGGAGTAATTAGGATGGAAGAAGAAGTAAAGGATAAAACGAGTTCTTATATTAGACTTGCTATTTGGTTAATATTTATTATAGCAATGGTGGTAATTATTAAAGTAAGTGGTCATAAAAATAATTATAATGATAAATCAGAAAATGTTGAAGAATCAGTAAAAGAGATAACTTATGCTGAAAAATTATCTCAATTAAATAATAATTATAGATATAATTATGAAATAAATATTAATAATGAAATTATAACTTATACTGGTATGAAAATGGATGATCGAGAAGCTGGAACTAAAATTCAAGGTGATTTAAATATTAATTATTTTAAAGAAAATGGTTATACTTATGAAGTTAAAGATGGTGGTTTATTTCAAATAGATAATTTATATACTAATCTTGATAGTACATTATTAGATGTCAATAATATAAAATCTTTAATTAAAGATATAACACCTTATAATACTGATGAAACATATAATTATTATTTAAGTGATAAAAATATAACAATTTATAGTGATGAAAAACAAATAACTAAAATTGAAATAACTATGAATAATGATTATTATCATTTAGAATTTAGTGATATAAACGCTATTAAGGAAATTAATTATTAAGAGGTGGGCAATGGTATTTAAATTAATTCTTATCAATACTATAACTTTTATTAGAATAATTGGAACTATTATTTTAGTACCAATATATAAAACCTATGGAGGAATATATGCTGGATTAGTATCATTAATTTGTTATTTGACAGATAGTATTGATGGTATACTAGCAAGAACGTTAAAAGCCTCAACTTTTTTTGGTGCCTTATTTGATGGTTTTGCTGATAAACTTTTAACAGTAATTAATTTTATTATTTTATATTTAATAACTCCTTATGCAATTATTCCAATATTTTTTGAAATTTTAATTGTATTTGTCCAAATTGCTAAATATAGACATAAGTTAAATGTTCAATCAAATAAAGTTGGTAAATTAAAAGTATGGTTTTTAGCTTTATCAGTTGTTTTAGCTTTCATAGTTAGTGATATAAATAATTTTACTATTTTACCAATAAATATTATCAATTATTTGAATAGTTTAAATAAAAATTCCTTATATTTTAGTTTGCTTTTACCAACAATTATTATGGAAATATTAACATTAATTAGTTATATATTAGAAATATTCAAGCCAATAAATAAAGATGCTTTTAATGAAAAAGAAATAAAGGTTAAGAAAGATACAATAAATTATGAAAATAATTGGCAAAATTTTAAAAATATTTGGTTAAATCCAGAATATTATAAAGAACATAAAAATGATATTAATTTAAAAAGTGTAACAAAAATAAAAAATGATAACTAAATAGAAGTTATCGTTTTTTTAAGCATTAAATTTTACTGTAATGTACATTTCATCATCAAATAATTCTTGAACACTGCGAATTATTTTATTAGCTTTTTCCGTATTATGTTCTTTACTAGCTACCACAATACTAATTGTTTTATCTTTGATTTTGGCAAATGCATCTAAATTAAATTTAGTTTTTATCATATCTTTTATTTTATTTTCTAATGCTTTGGAGTTGTTTAATTTTTGTAAACTTTCATAAGCATTATTTTTTTCAGCTAATGTACTTTCAGTATCTAATAACACTTCTTGATATTCAGCCATTAAAGATTGTTTTTCTTCATCATTTTCTACTTCTAAGGCTACTAAGGCATCATTTTCGGTTATTTCAATAACGGCGTTATTGGTACTTTCTTCTTCTTTTTTTAAGACACTAGCTACTTCATCATCAATACTAATATAATAGATTCCTAAAATTAATATTAAAGAAAATAAAGTTACAAACCATAAATTTTGTTTATTAATCATTATAATCGCTCCTATTGCTAGTAAATATTATGATGGTATTTAAAAAAAATGCAATTTTTTAAAAAATTTTTCATAAAAAAAAGGAAATGAAGATAAAAAAGCGTAAATATAAAGTGAAGGGAGGAAAATTTGGTTGAAAAAAATTAAAGCAGTTAAGCAACATGATTTAAAAGATTGTGGTGTTAGTTGTATGCAATGGATATTTATTTACTATGGTGGCTATGTATCACTTGAAAAACTGAGAGAAGATACTTGCACTGATAGTAATGGTACCAATGCCTATCAAATTGTTAAGGCTTTTCAAAAATGGGGATTTGATTCAATCGGGGTTTTGGAGTATGACTTAAACAAAATAGAATTAAAATTTCCATTAATTGCCCATTTAGAACTAGATAATGGTTTAGAACACTTTGTCGTAGTTAAAGAAATAAGTAACGATATAGTATATTTAATGGATCCAGGTATCGGTAATACTAAAATGACTTTAACTAAGTTTAATAAATTATTTACTGGTCATATTATTTTAGCATATCCGAGAGATAAAGTTATTAAACTAGACAAAGGTATAACTATTGGAAAATTATTTTTAAAAATATTGAGTAAGGAAAAGTTTCTAATTATAAAAATAATTTTTACTAGTATAATTTGGACTATCTTAGCAATTGTCAGTAGTTATTATTTAAAAGTAGGTAGTAATTTATTAAATTTTAATCACTATCTATTAAAATATTTAATTATTGGTTTTTGCCTAATTACTTTACTTAAAATATTATTCTTATTTATAAGAGAATATTTTGAAAATCATTTAAGTAATTTAGTAGATGTGTATTTATATCCAGAATTTTTAAGACATTTATTTTCCCTTCCTTTAAAAAGCATTAAAAGTAGAAGTACTGGGGAAATCGTGACAAGAATAAATGAACTAGCAAATATTAAAAATTTATTTTCAGATATTTTTGTTTCTTGTTTTCTAGACTCACTTATGATGCTAGTATCGATGGCTATTTTGTATATAATTAATAATAAATTATTTTATATATTATTAATTAGTATTCTTATTTACATTATATATGGGATATTTATTAGTAAAATTATATATAAAAAAGTTTTAGAAAATATTAATTATCAAACTGATTTTAATACTTTAACTGTGGAAAATATTACTATGATTGATAGTATAAAACACTTAAATATTAAAGAGAATATTTTAAATAAGTTTGAAAATTATTTAGCAAAATATTTATATAATAATTATGAATTTATTAAATTCTTTAATATTACTAACTTAGGGAAAGATTTTATTTTAGAATTATCTTTATTTTTAATAAATTCCTATGGCTTTTATAATATTTTAAATAATAATTTATCAATAATAGATTTATTTACTTTTAATATTATATTAGCTTATTGTATAGATAATATTAAAAATATTATTAATTTACTTCCTAAATATAACTTTATTAAAGCCTCTTTTAACAAAATAAGTGAATTTATTAATATTGATGAGGAAAATAATTCTGATATTTGTCTAAATTTAAAAGGCAATATTATCTTTAACAATGTATCTTATTCTTACAACAATTACCATAATATATTAAATAATTTTAATATGGAAATAAAGGAGGGAGAACATATTTTATTAAATGGTCCATCAGGTGTTGGGAAAAGTACTATTTGTAAATTATTATGTTTAGAAAATGATAACTTTAAAGGAGATATAATTATTGATAATCACAATATAAAAGATTTAAGTATTAAAACTATTAGAAGTAATATATTATATATATCTCAAAGTGAACAATTATTTACTGGAACTATAAAAGATAATATTTTAATAGGTCGAAAAGTAGATGATCAAAATTTTCAAGATATAGTAAAAATATGTGAAATAGAAAGTATTGTTAAAAATAAAAATATGCGTTTTGATTCTTTAATTGAAGCTAATTCTAAAAATATTTCCGGAGGTGAGATGCAAAGAATTATTTTAGCAAGAGGTCTTTTAAATAATGCTAATATTATTATATTAGATGAAGCTCTAAGTGAAGTAGATAAAGGATTAGAAAGTAAAATAATTAAAAATATTCGTAAATATTTTCAAGAAAAAACTATTATCTATATTTCTCATAAAAATCAAAATAGAGTTTTTGATAAAATAATTAATATAGGAGTTACTAATGAAATACTTTAAAATTAACTATGATAAATTAAAAAATTTAGCTTTTTCAAAAATTATTATTTCATTTCCTTTCATAATTGTGTTCTGTATTATAGTAATTTTAATTATTTCTTGTTTTGTTACAGTCAGTCATAAATATAGTACTTATGGTATTTATCAAAATGGTATATTAACTATTCAAGTAGAAAGGACACTCTCTGATAAATTAAAGAATAGTGATAATATGACATTTAATGGTAAAGAAGTAGGTTATCAAATAGATTCTTATGGTGAATATGAAATTATTGATAATAATATATGGCAAAAAATTTATTTAACTATCGATGGCAATGTTTATGATAATGAAGTTGGTTTAGTGGAGTTTTACTATCATAAACAAAAATTTATAGCATTTATTTATGAATTATTTAAGTAAGGAGGTAATATAAATGAATAAGTTAAATGATGCTGAAATGTTAGAAGTAAAAGGAGGGGCTGTCAGTTTTGGGTTGGCCTCCCTCATCACTGGTATAATATCAGGTATAGGTGTTTTTATAGTAGGATTAATTGATGGCTATTTAAATCCTAATGCATGTAGAAAGTAGGTGTAGTATTTATGTTAAGTGATGAAGAGTTATTATGTGTTAAAGGTGGAGCAGCCAGTGGAGCTATAATCGAAGCAATTACTAAATTAATGGATGCAATTTTTAATTATGGTCGTTCTCTTGGTAGTTCTATTAAACGGATAGTAACTAAAAATTATTGTCAATAAACTAAATATTGACGATTAAATTTACAATTATTTGGATTTTTGTTGTCAAATAGTATTCAAAGTGTTATAATATTTTAAGACAAATGGTGAAGGGAGGGCGAATATGACAAAGGTTGTAGTAAATGGTGATATTGATAAAGCTTTAAGAAAATTAAAAGTAAAAGTTGCCAGAAGTGGTGTCCCTTCAGCACTTAAAAAGAAAAAATTTCATATTAAACCAGGAGTTGAAAGAAGAATAAAAAAAGAAGAAGGCATTAAAAATTCACATAAGAGAAATCATAATTAAAGGAGGATTTTAAATGTTAGAACAAATTAATAAAGATTTAACTTCGGCTTTAAAAAGTGGAGATAAATTTAAACTTTCAGTTCTGAGAATGTTAAAAAGTGCTTTACAATTAGAGGCATTAAATAATAAAAAAGAATTAACTGATGATGTAGTTATTACAGTTATTAAAAGACAAGTTAAACAAAGAAATGACTCAATTAAAGAATATCAAAGTTATGGTAAAGATGAAGTTGTAAATGATTTAAATAAAGAAATTGAAATATTGAGTGTTTACTTGCCAGAAGAAGCTAGTGATGATGAAATCAATAAAGTAATTGATGAAGCATTCCAAGAAATTAAGCCAACAAGTATGAAAGAAATGGGTTTAATTATGAAATTTGTTTCTGAAAAACTTAGTAATGTTGATATGAGTAAAGTAAGTGCTATTGTAAAACAAAAATTAAATAGTTAAATTACAAATAAAAAAGGTTTTTAAAACCTTTTTTATTTGTCTTTTTTTTCAATAGTTATTTCTAAATCATAGGCATTAGCTATTTTAACTAATGTTTCAAAAGTATAATTAACTGTACCATATTCATATTTTTCAATAGAACTTTTACTAATTTTTATTTTTTTAGCTAGTTCTTCTTGGGTTAAATTTAATCCTTGTCTAATAAATTTGAATACTTCATTAGTCTTATAATCATTAACTTTTATTTTCATATTTTATTACCTCATTGACATCGTAACATTTTACTAGTATAATTATATTGAAACTCATAATATATTACGATATAGGAGGCTGCATAATATGAAAATTATTAGTAAATATCATAAAGAACTAATAGTACTAGGAGTAATAATAGAAATAATATTAATACCACTTATTTTTAAAAATATAATAAGTTTAAAAAATAAAGATGATAATGATAATAGTATACCTAGTGTAAATGAAATAGGGAAACAAGAATTTGGGATAATGTATCGTGATAGTGATACTGATAGTTATAAAGAATATAATGGTTCAATAATAGATGCAGTAAATAATAAATATGTTTTAAATGTTAATAATAGTAAATGTAGTGATGGAAGTGGAGCAATAGTAATACCAGGTAGTGTACTATCGATAAATGGCAGTACAGTAACCATAAAAAGTAATAAAACAGTATATTGTACATTATATTTTGATAAAAAGAAAACAATAAATGCCTTAGATATAGTAGCAAGTAAACCAAATAGTTTAAGTCCGAACGCAGACCAAGGAGATATGTATAGATATCAAGGAACAAGTGAATTAGTAAATAATAATTATATATGTTTTGGAACCGATAATAAAGTAACCTGTATAGGTGATGAAGATCATTATATGTACCGAATAATAGGAATCACCGAAGAAGGTGAAATGAAATTAATTAAGCAAACGCCAATTGTTGAACAAGGTAATACTGTATTTAGTTGGTTTAAACAATATGGTATTGATGGCACAGGTGTATTATTTGGAACAGCTGAAAACGGATTAGAGACATGGCCAGAAAGTGTAATATATAAAAGATTAAATGGGCTTAGTAATGGAAATATTATTGGTAGTGGTCAATCATCATCTAATGGCACAAATAATGATTATAATTCTAATACAAATATTTTTGTAGATAGTTATACCAATGAATATCCATATATGAAAAAGACAAGTGAGTGGTATAGCAAAATATCTAGTCATGAGTGGATGTATGGAAATAGTATAGAATTATTTGACTATAATGGATATGAAATGTATAAAGTAGAAACTGGAAATAGAGAAACAAAATACATATATTTAGATAAGATAACAGGATCTTATGTAGAAGGAACATATACATGGAATAAAGAAACAGATGAAGTAACAGCAAAAATAGGATTACCATATATACATGATTTATATTTTACCTATTTCGATGGATTAAATGATAATACAAGAGGTATTCCAGGAAGTAGTGATTTAGGTAATTCTTGGATACTTACACTAGCAAGTAAGTCATTATCAACTATGACTAGTTGTCCAAATATAGCTCTTCCTTTTCCGGGTGATAATAGTTTGCCTTGTATTGCAAGTTGGGATGGGTCTGGGGTGGCCTTAGAAACGGATGTTGTTGGTTCTATGGTTTACATCCAAGGTTATTCGCATCTTCCAGTATTCTACGTTTTAAATACTGTTGAAATGGAAGGAAGTGGAATAGAAACAGATCCATATCGAATAGTAAATTAAAACAACTCGTCAACGAAGACGTAAAAATAGAGCAAACAATCCTTAGGAGATGGAGTAATCCATCTCTGTTTTTTTGCAATAAAAAAATTATATTTTGTCAAAATATGTGAAAAATTTTTTAATATAGGTTGACAAAATATAATATATTGCATATAATATAAGTACTTAGTAGATAGAATATATTGAGTAATCATATTAAGTAGTTATTATGTAAAAGTAATAATGTTGATATGTGTGAAAAATATATTTTAAGCAAAATAAATTATTGAAAAATAATCTTATCTGCGCTAAGTAAGGACATATGTTTTAGAGAAAGAAAACTCAAAAGATAAGCAAGTCACACCAAATACTGATAATATTTGGTCAATATTTAAAATTATGGAGAGTAATTTTAAATGAATGTGACAAAGTTATTTAAACTAGAAATAATCATTTTATCAGAATGGTTATTTTTTTTTGAAATTTTTTAGTATTTGTCTTGATTTATATGGCCCATTGTAGTATCATTTAATTATAAATAGAGGGAGTAATTAATATGAAGAGTAGTGAAGAAATATTAAAATTATGTCCTAATTATTACAATATAATTAATTTTGATTTTGCTGATGGTGATTTAGTAAGTGAAAAGTTAATAAGTATATATAAGAGTTATGTTTTCTCTGTTAATAATAATGATTTAAATGATGTTAATAGAGTACAAGAATTTGATCGAGTATTAAGTAATTATATAAAAGATTATGTATTTAGAAGTACTCTACAAAAAGAGATAGTAACTGTAAGAGTTAAAAATGATAACAATATTATTAGAAATTTAGTAGATGTTATAATTAAAATATTTACTAATTATGAAGAATATACTACAAGAAAAATATATATAAGTAAGTGGATTTAAGATAAAACTTAAATCTTTTTTTTAGATATTTTTAAATAAATGATAAGAGTCAGAAAAATAATAAAGAAAATAAATAATATTAATGGATAATAATAAAAAGCAGTAATAATAAAACGATAATTATTAGAAATAATATAAATTGCTAAATAAATAGTTATTAGAATAGCTCCATAATAATAAATTTTATTATATTTATATGGTAATATACTTTTGATATTAGATGTTAAAGTAGCTAGTGTAACAAACATATCGAAATACCAGATAAAAGTCGAAATATTTTCTATATTTTCAATAAAATTTAAAATTTTAATTTGTTTAAATACTGCATATTCAGGAAAACTATAAATTTTAAGTAATGGCTCACCTAGGGTAAGAATAATTAATAATACAATTAATAAATTGATAAAAGAAGAAAATAGATATTCTTTTAATTCATCTTTAAAAGTATTACCATGATAGTTAATAGTTATTATTTGTGGAATACTTGTAATTGAGGCATAAATTAAAGAAGATTTTATTATACTTATTGGTTTAGTTGAAAATACAGGATATAGATTATTAATATCGATATATTTAAATAATAAAAGACTATATAAAATAATACTAGCTACACATAAAACAAAAAGAAAATTACTTAAAGTTTCTAATACTTTTTTATCTTTAAAAGATATATACATAGCAATTAAAATAAATGGTATAACAATAAGAATTTTAGGGGTATAAAGTAAATAAAATGATTTAACGAACATAGGTAATAAAATTAAAATTATACCTATTAAAAACATATAAAATAACAAAAAGATAAATAAATATATTTTACCAATAAAAGTTTTACTTAAAATGTCTTTAATATTTTGATTTTGTAAGTAATCTTTTAAATATTTATAAATATATAATACAATTATTCCTAGTAGTGTTCCCATTAAAATAGCAATCCAAGCATCTTTACCACTATTTTTAAAAATTAAGAAAAAGCCAATGCCAAACATAGCTGAACGGGAAATAAAATATGTTAGTTTATTTTTCATTTCATCACCTCAAAAATAAAGCCTTTGGTATTTATTTTTAAATCGACATCTACATTTATTTCGGCATTTTGCCATAAATTATGATTTTCTTTTCGCATCTTTTTATAGTAAATATCTGAAAATCCTAAAATATCACTTGCATTCTTTTGTAATGTTTTAATAAAATCATTAATTTCATTAGCTATTACTTTATCAAAATCAGCATTTAATTTTTGATAAGTTTTTTCTTCTTTTAAATTTAAATTAGCATTGTTTTCAATTATTTTAGCTTCTAATTTAGTTGTAATATTTATTTTATCTTGACTAACACTTATATCAGTTTTAGAGCCCGTTATATTAATGGTAACAACTTTATTATTATATTCTTTATTAAATTTTAAGTTAAAAACATTTTTAGTTAATAAATTATATAAACTGGAATTTTGTTTACTTAAATAATTTTTAAATTGATAATGATTAAAAATACCAAAAGTATCCAAAGTAATTTCATCATTATTTATAGTTACTGAATTTAAAACAATATCATATTGATTACCAGCAAGTTTAGCAACAATTTTTTGAAATGTTTCATTTACAGCTAAATTATTATTGTATTGTTCATTATCAATAAGTTTAATTATTAAATCACTAACTACGGGATTATTATCACTATTGTGTTTTAATATTTCTTCTGGGGAAATGTCTTTGGTAATAATAGCTATAAATTCATCTCGAATATCAGTATCTCTTAAAAGATAATCACTTATTTGATCTAATTTATCTTTAACAATATTTTCACTAAATAAAGCTATTTTTAAATGGGCAAAATAAGGTTTTTTACCAATTTTATAATTAACATTAGTGAAGGCCTCACTGATTGTTTTACCACTTCCACTTTCAGTAAAACTTTTCATAGTCATATTATTTTCAGTTTTAATATCATTAAGGATTTCATAAGTTAAATAAAATTCATCATTTTTATAATCAATACCAATACCAGAGATAATAGCTAAATTATTTAATTCAACATTATCATAACATCCACCTAAAAGGAAAATAATAACTAATAAAATAAATATTTTTTTCAATTAAATCTTCCTTTCTTAAAATTTTTCTTGGTTGTTAAATCACTTCTTTTAGTATTTTTTAAATCTTGCTTTTTTAAAATTGTTTTATAAAAGTATTCTTTATTATATGGGGCTAGGGGAGCAAAATATGGTGAATTAATAGAATGGATAGAAATAACATTAATTAAGAAAATCATTAAGGCTAAAAATATGCCATAAAGTCCAAAAAAAGAAGCTAAAAATAAGAATAAATAACGATAAAAACGAAGAGCATTATTTATTTCTAAATCATTAAATATTAGACTAGTAATAAAAGTGAAGGAAGCAATTATAATAGCAATAGGTGATACTAATCCAGCATTAACCGCAGCTTCACCAATAATTAAGGCTCCTAAAATAGAAATTGCCGAACCAAAATTGGATGGAAATCTTAAATCACTTTCTCTTAAAATATCACAAATTATTAAAAGCATAATAATTTCAATAATAGAGGGAAATGGTACTCCTGATGATTGGGTACTAAAATTAATCAGTAAACTAGATGGTATTGTTTCTTGATTATAATTCATGATAGCAACAAAAAACCCAGGAACAATTATAGAAAAAATAAAACATAATTCTCTTAATATTTTAATAAATCCCACATTGATACTTTTTTCATAATTATCACTTACGGGATTAATAAAATCTACTAAAAATGTTGGTAAAATAAGGGCAAAAGGTGAAGTATCAGTTAGAATGGCAATTTTACCTTCTAAAAGTGATGTTACAACATAATCTGGTCTTTCAGTTCTTTTAATTGTCGGAAATACAGTTTTATTTTCACTTTCTAAATAATTAATAATAGTACCTACATCAATAACACCATCAACATCAATATTTTGCAGTTTAGCAATTATTTTATTAACCATATCTAAATCAGCAATATCATCTAAATAATTAATACTAATATTTGTTTTTGTTTTTCTTCCTAAAATAACTTCTTTGGTTTTAAAAGTATTACTTTTAATTCTTCTTTTTATAAGTCCTAAATTAGTTTGATAATTTTCATTAAATGAATCTTCGGGACCAAATAGTGATGGCTCACGAATAGAATTAGAGATACTTCTTGATAAATCTCCTTTAACTTCAATAGCAATAACTTCTTTATGACTAATAATAATGGCAAAGCCATTAGTTAAATAAAATTCAATTTCATCATAATTATTAATAAAAACTGTATTTGAACCAGGTAGATTAGTATTTAAATTATGATTTTTATGGTAATTGGTTAAGCCTTTTAAAATATAATCATTAATTTTATCACTTGAACAAATAGTTTCAATATAAATTACATAAACACTTTTAAAAGTACTTACTTGCATTTGTTTAATTTTTAAATCTGCTACATCTTGAAATTCCTTTTGAATTCTTTGAACAATCTTATTTATGGTAATCACCTACTTTAATTATTAATATTATTGGCAAGTTTTACCAATTTAATACTCTAATGTTTTTAAATAAACTCTTTTTTCTTTTTTCAAGTTATGATATATTAATTTTATGGAAATAGAAGTAGTTAAATTTGACAATTTAGGAAGAGGAATAGGTTATTTAAATAACAAAATAGTTTTTATACCTAAAACTATTCCAGGTGATATAGTTAATATTGAAATAATTTTAGAAAAGCCAAAATATTATTTAGCTAAATTAATCAATATTATTAAACCATCAAAATTACGGGTAGAGGCCAAATGTCCTTATTTTGAACAATGTGGCGGTTGTGATTTTTTAAATATTTCTTTAAGTGAAACATTGGAATATAAATTAAATAATATTAATGATTTATTAAAAATTAATCATTTTGATATTACCGTAAAAGAGATAAAAAAATGTTTAAATCCCTATAATTATCGTAATAAAATTTCTTTAAAAATTGTAAATGGTAAAATTGGTTTTTATCTAAATGAAACTCATACTTTAATAGCCATAGACTATTGTTATATAGTTAATTTAGCTATTAATAATGTTTTAAAAGATATTTCTTTATTAAATATTCAAAATGGTAATTTATCTATTAGATGTAATTATAAAAATGAATTACTAATAATTATTGATTCAAAAGATAATATAGAAAATATAGATATCTTAATAAATAAACATAATATAGTGGGCATTATTCAAAATAATAAAACAATTTATGGAGATAATTATTTTATTGATAAAATAGGTAATTACTTATTTAAAGTAAGTTATAATTCTTTCTTTCAAGTTAATCCTTTTATTTGCAATTGTCTTTTAGATTTAATAAAAAAGTATACTGTTAATGCGCAAAAAATATTAGATTTTTATTGTGGTGTTGGTTCATTAAGTATAGCTGCGGCTTCTAATAAATCTTACGTTTTAGGAGTAGAAATAGTTAATAATGCTATAAGGGATGCTTTTGTGAATAAAAAATTAAATAATCAAAAAAATGTGGATTTTATTTGTGCTGATACTGCTGCCGTGTTAGATAAAATTAATAATACTTTTGACACAATTATTTTAGATCCTCCTAGAAGTGGTGTTCATAAAAATGTATTAAATAAAATAATTGATTCACAAATTAAAAAAATAATTTATGTTTCTTGTCAACCTAATACATTAATAAGAGATTTAAAAATATTGCAACCAAATTATCAAATAAAAGAATTTATGTTACTTGATATGTTTGAATGGACTCATCATGTTGAAAGTTTTGTCGTTTTAGAAAGGAAATAATTTATGGATTTATTTTTAAAAATAGAAAAATCAACTAAATATGTGCAAGAAAATTCCGAAAATGTGAAAATTAATTATGAAAAATTAGATGAAATAATTAAAAATATTAATTTAAAAAATAATACTCATTGGTTAATTTCAAATCCTTTTGGTATTTTAGATATGTCAATTATTGAACTTATGGATTATTTACTTATTTTACATACAATCGGAGATTATTGTTTTTGGGCAGATAATAAATGGAGTATTAAAACGAATACAGGCATTCTTGATGGTACTTATGCGATTATGTATTTAATAGCTAAGAGAATGCATCAAGGTCAATCTTTTCAAATGAGTGAAAGAGAATTTCAAGAATTTTTAAAAGGAAATAATACAATTCCTTTATTAAAAGATAGATATAACAATTTATGTTTAATGCACCAATTTTTAAATGGGCAAAAATTTTATGATTTAATTAAAGATAAAACTAATGATATAGAACTTTTAGAATATTTAATTACTAATTTATCTTATTTAGAAGATATATCAGAATATAAAGGCAAAAAAGTATATTTTTATAAAAGAGCTCAATTATTGACTTCGGATATTTTACATATAAGAGAATATAAAGAAGGTATAAAGGTAGATTATTCTTCCTTAGTTGGTTGTGCTGATTATAAAATTCCCCAAGTATTAAATAATTTAGGTATATTAGATTATAGTTCTAACTTAGAAAATAAAATAATTAATAAGATAGAATTACCGGAAAATAGTGAAGAAGAAATAGAAATACGCGCTAATACCTTAGTGGTTATTGATTATATTGCTAATAAATTGAACAATAAAATATCGAGGATGGATATTAATGATTATATTTGGTTACTTGGTCAAGACAAAAGTAAAATTACGAAACCATATCATCGTACTTTGACTAAACATTATTAAGGAGGAGCTATGCCAGATATTCGTTTTGATTTTAATGATATAGTTTTTAACTATCGAGTAGGAATTGTTGTAAGAAAAAATAATAAAATTTTAGTTCAAAAAGATGGTGCCTCAGATTATTATACCCTTATTGGCGGACATCCCAAATTAGGTGAAAGTTCTATTGAAGCAACTTTAAGAGAATTTAAAGAAGAAACTAATCTTGATGCCAATTTTGTTAAAACAATAGCAATTATAGAAAATTTTTTTGAATCTAACTATGCTCATAAAAATTATCATGAAATATTAATTATAAATGAAATAAAAATAGATAAAGATATTAATGATATTATAAATGTGGAAGGTAAGGATGAAGTATATAAATGGTTAAGTTTAGAAGAACTTAAAAATAGTAAATTTTTACCGAATGTAATACTAGATATTATAAATAGTCCTGAAATTGTCCATATTATTAATAAAGATAATGTCAAATGAATTATTATTTTCCTTTGATGAAATAAAATAAATGATATAATTATATTAAGAATAGAAAGTGGTTAATATGGCAATTGAAAAATTTTTAGAAGGCCAAAATGGCGCTAGTTTAGTCTTTGATCCAGTTCCTTCATATCGAGGTGATTGGCTTTTTGAGATTGCTAATTTAATTACTAATGCTAAAATAGAAAATAATAAAAATTTATTTCAAGAATTTTATCATCAAAATTATGAAAATGAACTTATAAAAATATTTGATACTCAGGCTATTTTAGATTTTAATGTGAGACTTATTTCTAAACCAAAGGAAAATAATATTGGTAGAACTCTCCGTTATAATAAAGCAGATTTTTATATTGAATTATGCAGTTTTTTAAATGGTAGTTTAGACCGTTATGGGAAGAGTGAAGAAGAAGCTAATAATTATTTAAAGGAATTAATAAGTCATATTAAAGAGGGAAATGATGCCATTAATGCTGCTTTTTCCGAAGCTTTAAGATTAAAAGGGGAAAAAATTAAAACTTTAATTGAAGATGAAATAAATTCCGAATATTTTGAAGCTGCCATGCAAGATTATGCTCCTTATAAAAGAGAAATGGAGTTTAAAGATTATCTAACAATGCTTTATGACAATACTACTAAATTTCAAAATGGTATTTTAAAATTAGATAATTTCTTTGATAGAGATATAGATTATAAAGCTTTATATAATTGTTTTAGTCCAGATAAATTTTTCTTATTATTTGCTAAAATAATATATGAAGTCAATTTAAATTCTGAAAAATTAACTCATGAATTACATAATTCTCATAGTTATTTATTCCATTATCATAATCTTTTAACAAAAATGCTAAAAGAAGATGCAAATTATTTTATTAAAGTTACTTATATAAAAGAGTCAGGACAAAAAATAAGATATACTTCAAGACAATTTGTTGATGATTATGAAAAATTAATGGCTGAAAATCCCGAAGTGAAAAAATTTTATTTATCTAATATTGCTACTGCATCAGGGGAAGAAGAAAAATATAAAGATATTAGTTTAATGGAAAAAATAAATCGTTTATTTAATGATGATATAAATGTTAACTGGAAAAGTTTATTAGCCGAAGAAAAAATACCTAAAAGTATGTTAGATACTAAGGATATCAAAGATGTTAATATGCGAATTGATATTTTAAATCATTCTGGTTTTGTTTCTAAACCACTTAAAGGCTTAAATAATTTAAATGGTTATTATGCTTTTATTTATCCTAATGGTGTTATTGTTTTAGAAAAATTTTGGGAAGATAATGAATGTAATATTCCAGCCCAAGGTTATTGCAGTTATGTTATGAATATAGATAATTTTACGGAAATGAGTAAAACACCTAATATTGTATTAGATGAATATTTTAAGACACTATCTAATGATTTATTTAGAAGAATATATCATACTTCAATAAATAATTGGCAAAGAAATTTATATAATGAAATAAATGGGACATATAGATTAGAAGACGCACTACAATTTATGCATAGTAATATAAGTGAGGGACAAAATGAATAATCAAGTTTTTAAAAGACTTTTAGATTGTATAAAAAATGAACAAGATATTTTTGAAGCCTTAGTTAGTGCTGATAATTCTTCTGATTTAAATGTTAATAGTTCAGAAATTATTAATTATTTAGAATTTTCCAAAGAGGATAATGCCTTATCGGGACCAATTGTTGGTAATACAATAATAACTGAGGGTGATATTTTAAGTATTTTACGAATAATTCATGATTTAATTCTTCATAATGGAACATTTACCTTGTTTATTAATTCAGATAATTTAGGTACAATTACTTATTTAGTTGAAAAAGTTAATAAAATATATCAAGAATTAAATGTCAATGTAACAATTAATTTAGATTATAGTAAAAATTATAATAGTCATTTAAATAGTTTAGTTACCATTATTGGTAGTGCAGATTTTGTCAAAACGGCTAGTAAAGATTTTAAAAATCCGAATCAATTAATTATGTAAATTCTTGTCAAATTAAAATCAAATGCATTTATTAATGCATTATTTAAGTCTAAAATATAATTAGGAGATGATTAAATGTTTATTAGTGAGGAGCCAATTCATATTAATGCTGAAAAGGGAAGTATAGCTCCGCTTGTTTTAATGCCTGGTGATCCGTTAAGAGCTAAATATATTGCTGAAAATTTTTTAGATAACGCTATTAAAGAAGAATTTACAATTGATAATAAAAATGTTGCTAATTTAAGAAATATGTTAGGATATACAGGATTTTATAAAGGAGTAAGAGTTACTGTTATGGCCTCAGGAATGGGTATGCCAAGTATGGGTATATATGCTTGGGAATTATTCCATTATTTTGATGTTGCTAAAATCATTCGAATTGGTACTTGTGGTGCCGTTAGACCTATTGTTAAAGTTCCAGAATTAATATTAGCAAGTAGTGCTTATTCAGAATCAAATTTTGCTTATACTTTTAATGATTGTCAAGATCATATAACTTATCCATCTAATGCCTTAAATGATACGATTATTGAAACAGCCAAAGAATTAAATTATAAATTACATGTTGGTGACATTACCACTATGGATGTTTTTGGACCATATATTGATTATGAAAGAGTGTTAAATAGAATTCCAAAAGAATTAAATGTTATTGGTGAAGAAATGGAAGCTTTTGCTTTATTCCATATTGCTAAATATTTTAAAAAAGAAGCATCTTGTCTTTTGACAGCAGTCGATTCAAAGTTTAGTAATGTTGTATTAAGTGGTGAAGAAAGAGAAAGAAGTTTAAACGAAATGATTACCTTGGCCTTAGAAGCCATTATTAAATAAAAATGAGATTTAAAAAGTCACAATATAATAAATTGTGATTTTTTTTGCAAAAATTTTTCTAAAAAAAAGGAAATAGAGATAAAAAAGCGTAAATATAAAGTGAAAGGAGGTAATATCACGCTTCAAGAAGAAAAATCTATTCTAATGTATGATCGCATATTTAAAACTATAATAGGAAATCATAAAGATCCTAAAATCTTAGAATATGTCTTAAAAGATATATTAGAAGAAGAAGTCCATATAAAGGAATTTGTGAATACCAATTTAAAGGTAAGGAATAAAAAAGAAAGAGTCAAAGTAACAGATTTGATAGTAACAAGTAGTAAAGGAAAAGAAATATTAGTTGAAGTAAATAGTAATTATTCTAAAAGTATTAAGATAAGGAACTTGTCATATTATTGTTCATACTATTCTCAGATAGTAGAAAGAGGAAGAGAATATGAAGAAGAGATGGAAACAGTATTAATAAATTTAAACTATCAAATGAATAAAAGCTTACCGATGAAAGAAACCTATTATATAATTGGCAAAGAAAGAGGGAAAAGATATACAAATAGTTTTAAAATAATAGATGTGAATCTTGCTAAATATAAAGAACTTTGTTATGATGAGTGTATCAAAGGGAATAAAGAACATATACATATAGTAATGTTAAATTCAAATATAGAAGAAATAAAAAAGTTAAGTAAAAAAGATGAAGTAGTAAAGGAGTATGAAGAGAAGATGTTAACATTAACCAAAGATGGAGTAGTAATAAATCATTTAAGTTATGAAGAAGACCAAGAGAAAATAATGCGATCATTAAAAAAAGAATATAGAAAAGAAGGATTAGAAGAAGGAATAAAAGAAGGAAAAGAAAAAGGATTTAAAATTGGTCTTAAAGAAGGCGCAATTGATAGTGCTAATATAAAAATGTAGGAAAAGACGAATATAAAAATGTCGAAAAACCTACAAAATTATATTAGCACT
>CANQVV010000003.1 GCA_947627385.1 uncultured Bacilli bacterium | reverse complement strand
ATGTTATTATCATCTTCTTTTTATCTTGATTACTATTTTCTTCCATAAATCTTTACTCCTTTTATTATTATGGATAATTATTATTCTTTAATGTATATCTTACTTTTTTATTTTATCATATTTATCGTATTTATGTATATATTATTTTTTTATTATGTAAATAATTTTTGTTATTATCTTTTATATAATTTACCTATCCTTATTTTACAAGGTAATTATATAATACCCCCCCCAGTGTCAAGATTTTGCTTTCATTTTGTGGAAAATTTGTCGTAGAAATTTATTTCAAGAAAAAAGTTACATCTCTGTAACTATAATTATATTTCAATATTTTTCAATTCATTGATTCTTTCATTGTAATTATCACTCATACAAACATAAGAACCACTTACTATATTATCTATTTTATAATTTTCTAAATATTTAATTGTTATATTATTAATACCCCCATCAATACCAATTAAAACATTTTTATCTTCTAAATATTTAACTTTTTCTAATATTTCCATCATAAATTGTTGACCTCCTAAACCTGGTACTACACTCATAATTAATACATAATCAATTAAATTTAAGTATTGATCAATTATATGAATATCATCTTGGGGATTAATAGCTACGCCAACATTAATATGATGTTTTTTGACATAATCAATAATCTTCTTAGGATTTTTAGTAGCATCTAGATGAAAAGTAATATTCCAAACATTTAAATTTATTAAATCTTTAATATATGGTAAAGGTTCTTGAACCATTAAATGAATATCTAATTTTTTATGACAATTAACTAAATCATTTAAAACTTCTTCAATTGTAAAATTTTTATTATTTACATAAATACCATCCATTAAATCAACATGAATATAATCTGCTATACTTTCATCTATTTTTTTTATTGTTTCTTTCTTACTACATATACTTTTTAAATAACTTACTGATATCATTTTGACTCCTTAATAAATTTTAAATAATTTTCATATCTTGATAACAATATATGACCATTATCTACATTTTCTTTAACTAAACAACCAATTTCTTTATCATGATTACAATCTTTAAAACGACAATTTAAATTATTAAATTCTCTAAAACTATTTCTTATTTCTTCTTTTGAATAAATATTTATATCAAGAGAAGAAAAACCAGGAGTGTCAACAATATAAAAATCTAAAATATTATAAAGTTCAACAATTCTAGTAGTATGTTTACCTCTTCCCAGTGCATTTGATATAGCACTAGTTTTTAGATTTAATGATTTATCAAAAATATTTATTAATGTTGTTTTACCTGCCCCCGTTTGACCACATAATGTAACAGTTTTACCTTTTAAATAATTAATAATACTTTTTTTATTTTGATTATCAAATACTTTAATACCTATTTTTTGATAATATTTTTTTAATTTATCTATTTCTTTTAATTCTTCACTATTAATTAAATCTAACTTAGTAAATACTATTACAGGTTCTATTTTATTAATTGAGATGATACTAATTAATTTATCCAATAAAGTTAAGTTTATATCTGGTTCTTTTATACTTGTAACAATAAGAGCTAAATCAATATTAGCTACTGGGGGACGCATTAAATAATTTTTTCTAGGATTAATACTTTCAATAATACTTTTTTCTGTATCAATTAAAACATTATCCCCAACCAAAGGTTTAATATTTAAATTACGAAATTTTCCCCTTGACTTAGCATTAATAATTTCTTTGGCAGTTTTAACAGTAAAAGTATCACTATTAATTTTTATTATTTTACCTAAAACTAACATATATTAACAAAATCCATCGTCACAACCGCCAGATTCACCTGGGACATCAGGTACTTCATTATTATTATTTTTATAAACATAGATTTTAAATTCAGCATTTTTAGTAACTCGGCTACCTGCTGCTCGACTTTGACGATAAATAGTACCATCTAAATAGTTACCATCAGATGTTTCAACAATATCGAGTTGGACATCATTTTCTTTGCAAAATGCTTTAACATCATCTACTGTATAAGATCCATTAGTAAAGTCGGGATAAGCTACACCAATTGAAGCTACATTAAAGGAAATAGATTCACCTTTTTGTAAACTTTTACCAGCTTCAACTGTTTGACTTATAATTTGACCTTCTTTAAATTCACTTTCCTCATCAACTACTTCATCTTCTTTATTAACAACAATACCTCGGGCTTCTAATGCTCCTTTAACTTCTAAATAAGGTTTACCCTTATAATCTTCAATTTTAATAGTTTCATCACCAGTAGATATATATAATTTTATTTCTGAATTTTTCTTTCTTTCAGTACCTGCAATTGGCGAAGTTCTAACAACATTTCCTACTTCAATATCTTTTGATGATACACTCTCTTCATTGTCTGAAACCTTAAAACCAGCATCTTGTAATATCTTGACAGCTTCTTTGGCACTTTTATTTGTAACATCTGGTACTTTAATAGTAGATGTTCTACTAGTTACAACAATAATTACAAATACTAAGGTTATTGCCATAATTAACCCTGTAAATATGGCCGCTAATCTAATTAATGTTTTATTTTGTTTTTTCAAATCATCACCTGTAATTTTCTTTACCTTTACTTCTTCTTCATCATTCTTTTTATTATTAACCTTTTTAGGTTCAATATTCTTTTTTGCCTCATCCTTAACTTGTTTAATAACTTTTGTATCATCAGATATTTCTTGATATTTTAAACGTATTTTTTCTTCATTTGCTCTGGCTGGATCTAAACAAGTTTTTAAATCTTCATGCATTTCTCTGGCATCTGCATATCTATTTTTAGGATTTTTAGCAGTAGCTTTAATAATTATATTCTCTACACTTTGCGGAATATTTGGTAGTTCATATCTAATACTTGGAAGTGGCTCTTTTAAATGTTTTAAAGCAATCTCTACGGCATTTTCACCTTTAAATGGTAATTTGCCAGTTAAAAGTTCATAAAATAAAATACCTATTGAATAAATATCACTTTGAAGAGTTGCTCCCTTACCACTGGCTTGTTCTGGTGGCAAATAATGAACACTACCCATAACTGAATTAGTTTGGGTAAGTTGAGTTGAATTCATCGCCATTGCAATACCAAAATCAGTTATTTTAACTAAACCATTTTCTAAAATCATTATATTTTGTGGTTTTATATCACGATGAATAATATAAGAATCATGAGCCACAGATAAACCATCAGTTATTTGCAGAACAATATCTACCGCTTCGGTAACTGTTAGTTTGCCTCTTTTTTTCAACAATTGTTTTAAATGCTTACCTTCGATATATTCCATAACAATGTAATATTCACCATTATCTTCACCAACATCATAAACTTCAACAATATTTTGGTTGGATAAAGATGAAGCTGCTAAGGCTTCTCTTTGAAAACGTCTAACAAACTTTTCATCACTAGCTAAATCGCCTCTTAAAACTTTTACCGCTACATTTCGATCAAGAATTGTATCATATGCTAAATAAACATTAGCCATTCCACCTTCACCAATCGATTTTATCACTTGATAACGGTCACTAATCTTTTGCCCTTTCATTATCATATTTATTCCTCATTCCTTACAAGATAAGCAATTGAAATATTATCATTTCCACCTCTTGCATTACATTTTCGTATTAATTTTTCAACTTTTTCCTCAACTTCTAATTCCGGATCAATTAAAACTTTTTCGATTTGTTCATCAGTTAACATATTAGTAAGTCCATCACTACATAACATAATTGCTTCACTTTCCATATCAACATCAAAAATATCTAAATCTACTTTTTCCGCAGCTCCAATTGCTTTCATCAACACATTTTTTTTCGGATGAAATTTAGCTTCATCTTCGGTCAAATTACCAGCATCAACAAGTAAATTTACCAATGTATGATCATGAGTTACCTTATGTAATTTATTGTGTTTTAAAACATAACCAGATGAATCACCAATATTACCAAATATTAAATAATCTTTGGTTAAAAGAGCCACAACAATTGTCGTTCCAAGACCTTTGGAATCAATGTTATCTTCCCCATATTCTAAAACTTCTTTATTTATTTCATTAATATTATCATTAAGCCAATTAACAGCATCAAGTTTTGAACCAACCGAAGGTATTTCGTTAAATCTTTTTCCCAAATGGGATACTGCTATACTTGATGCAACTTCACCTTTTCGATGTCCTCCCATACCATCTGCTACTACTAATAAATATTCATCACTTTCATTTTTTAGGATTGTTACACTATCTTCATTATGACTTCTAACCCTTCCTGAATCAGTCATATAACATGTTCTCATCTCTACACCTCTTTACTTCTAAGTTGACCACAAGCAGCCGAAATACCACTGCCAAACTCTCTTCTTACAGTTGTATTAATTCCCATATTTAATAATATGTCTTTAAATTCTTTTATTCGTTTGCTTCTTTTAAATTCTAAATTATTTGTTTCATTATAAGGAATTAAATTAACATAAACATTTAACCCCTTTAATAAACTAGCTAATTCTTTGGCATTTTCCAAACTATCATTAACCATATTAAGCATAACATATTCAATAGTTACTCGTCTATTAGTTTTTGTAATATACTCTTTGATTGCACTTATCACTTTACTTATATTATACACTTTATTAATAGGCATAATTTTATTTCTTATTTCATCATTCGGAGCATGTAAACTAATAGCTAAATTAACTTGCAATGGCAAATTACTAAATTCTTTTATTTTATCTACTAATCCACAAGTAGAAACCGTAATATGTCTGGCTCCAATAGCTAAACCTTTGGGATGATTAATAATTTTAATAAAATTAATAACATTATCATAATTATCAAAAGGTTCACCAATCCCCATGACTACTACCGATTGAACTTTTTGACCAATATCATTTTCAATTAAAATTATTTGTTCTACCATTTCATAAGTTTCTAAATTTCGTACCTTTTTAAGACGACCACTTTCACAAAAACGGCATCCCATATTACAGCCAACTTCACTAGATACACATACAGAATTACCATAATCATGTTCCATTAAAACTGCTTCAATATAATTACCATCCAAAAGTTCAAATAAATATTTTTTTACTTCTAAACCTTTTTCTATTTTTTTTATTTTAATAAAGTCTAAATTAAAATCTTTTTTTAATTGTTCTCTAATTTCTTTCTTTAAATTACTAAAATTATCAATATTTCTTTCTTTATGAATATATAACCACTCAAAAACTTGTAAAGCTTTAAACTTCTTTTCTTTAATACTTAAAAAATATTCTTCTAAACTTTCTATATTTGCACTCATTAAATTTTTCATACTTTAATTTTATCATAATTTTACTCATTTGTAAGAATAAAAGAAAAATTTAATAGAAAAGAAGAGAAATTCTCTTCTTTTGTGGTTATGTTTTTCCGTCTTTAACATCTGACATAAGCTTAGGTTAAGTAATATTACTTAACAATAAAAAGTATAACATAACCAACATTCAAATTCAATAAAATTGTCTGAATATATACACATTTTAAATGTCTATAAAAATTACCATTTATAATAACGCTTAGATAAGGAAGTTTTATGATGCAAATAAGGCTTGTAAGAGAAAATGCCAATCTTAGACAAAGTGATATAGCAAAGATTTTAGGAATTAGTAGATCTACCTATTCTTCTTATGAAACGGAAAGAGATACAATTCCTATTAAACATTTAAATAAATTATGTAATTATTTTAATATATCAATTGATTATGCCGTTGGCCTAACAAATATTAAGCAATATGAAAATAGCAAACCAGAAATTGATAAAACAGTTATGCCTAAAAGACTGAAACAATTACGCAAATCTGAACAACTAACCCAAGAAGGAATAGCTAAAATTTTAAATACTTCTAGAAGTACTTGGACTGGCTATGAATATGGTCATTATCAAATATCAACTCTTTTGTTAGCTGAGTTATGCAAAAGATATCATTATAGTGTTGATTATATTCTAGGAAAGACTGATATAAACCATCTCCAATAATAACACCAAAACTATTAAAATTTCATACAATATTATGAACGTATGAAAGGAAGTTTTTTATGAACAGAGGACTCTTAACAGCCAGAGAACAAGAAGTTTTTGAACTACTGGTTTTAAATAAAACTACAAAAGAAATTGCTGAATTTTTAGGAATAAGTGAAAAAACAGTTCGCAATCACATTTCCAATACTATGCAAAAACTTGGAGTTAAAAGTCGTGCTCAGGCTGTTGTTGAATTATTAAAATTAGGAGAACTTGCTATTTAAGAAATGCTAGTCATTTCTTTTTTTATGAAACTCTATTAACTAATTTTTCTAACATAGAAACATTAACAATTTTATAAAGTTCTTGATAATACTCTATCATTTGTTTAAATGGTATTTCTGTTATTTTAAATACAAACTGACTTTCTTCAATTTTAATTGGCATTTCAATTCTAATATACGATTTTGTTTTTAAACCTAATTCTTGCCAATTTTTTATTAAAATTCTTTTATAACTATCTTTTTGACTAGTTAATTTAAAAACATGATAATTTTTTCTATCTTCTTCCACAATAAAACCTTGGCCATTATCTAAAATTAATACTGGCCTTTTTTGTGCTTTAAAACTAATTTCTTTATTGTCAACATAAATAATTGGTAGAACTGCTAACCAAATTTCACCTATCTTTGGTTTTTGTTTTAACATGTATGCTTTTTTAAATCTTTTTCACTTAATCCTAACTCATGTAATAAATTTATTGTATCTTTTTTATTTTCCTTTTTATTTTTAAATTTTACAATTTTAATATTTTGTAAACTTTCATTATATTTTTTCAAAGATAGTCCTAACATTTTAGCACAATCTTTTTGAGATTTTAAATATTCTTTCTTATTCATTAACATCATCTTCTTTCTATCTATACACAATAAATTAAATGAAAATATTTAACTCCTTTCACTTATATATATAGTGTACTTAGAGGTGTTTTTCCTTTTTATTTTCAAAAATTTAATTAAATTTTCTTTTTTTGTAGTGAAATATCAAATAATATATAAAACTTATAATAACTAAGATATAAAAATTTAAACTTCGTTGTAATAGCATTCCTGATAAGGCTAAATCTTTGCCATATAAAAGTTTATTAACTACTAAAAGAAGGCTTTCATTAACTAATACTCCCCCAGGAGTAGGCATTAAATCAGAACCTAATGTTACACATATTTGAAAAGTAATAACTAAAAATAAAGAATATTGTGAAAGACCAAATGCTAAATAAACCATATAACTAGTTAAAAGTAAAAATATTCTTTGAGCTAAAATAATTATAAAAGCTTCTTTTAATATTTTCGGATTTTCTTTGGTTAATTTAGCACAAGCTTGATAATTTTCAATCATATCTTTTAATTTATTCTTTTTTTCTTTTTTATTTTTAATAAATTTAAAATGATCTATTATATAAATTCCAATTTTTAATACTAAATTAGCTATTTTTTTAGAATAAATTAAACTGGCAAATAAAAATATAATAAATAAAGTCGAAATATAGCCAATAATAATTAAAATATTATAAATTGTATTGATGTGAAAAATTTCTTTAAAATAGATAATAAAGAAAATACTAGCTAAAATAATTAATGCTGAGCGATTTAACATATTAGTAAGTAAAACTATAAGACTACTCTCTTCATAAGGAATACCATCTTTTTTCATTTCATACATTTGCACAGGTTGTCCTCCCACATAACTTGGCGTAATAGATGAAAAATATATTTCCGTAAAGTTATAACCATATGCTTGATATAAATTTATCTTATGTTTAAAATATTTTAAAATTCTCTTTAAATATAAACTTCCCATTGTAACATACATAAATATACATAAGAAAGCTAAAAATAAATACCAAGAATTAGTATTCTTTAAAGAATTTATTAACAAATTAAAATCACAATCTTTTAAAATAATAAAATAAGTAATAACTAAAAGTGATAACATTAAAAGAATTGATAATAAATATTTTTTTAATTTCATAAGCCACCTAGTAATAATATTATTAATAATTTATAAATAATGCAAGTAAAATTAAATATTTATTTAAAGTATATAAAAACTCCATAATATATGGAGTAATTAATATAATGGTGTCTCCGAAGCGATTCGAACGCTTGACCGATCGCTTAGAAGGCGATTGCTCTATCCAGCTGAGCTACGGAGACGAAACTCAGAACAACTTGATTATATAACATTATTCCCCTAATTTCAAGAAAAAATGCATATTGCCTTCTATTTTAGATAAAAAATACATCAATTAAATTATTATCAACATAAAAAATAGTTTCATTAATATCATAAGTATCTCTAATAGATAACGCTATGGAATATTTAACTTCTTCAATAATAGCATTATCATCTAAATTTAAAACTTCATTATTAAAACTTAGATTAACAGAATTTTCTAATATTTCATAATCAAGTAATTCAGCTGAGGCTGCTAAATAACTAATTAAATTAGTTTGATAAGTTGGAGATGTTTTTAATTTTTCAATAATTATTTCAACTTTTTCATTTTTAGAATTAGTAATAGTAGTTACTGGAATGTAATAAGAATAACCTTCCATTTTACTAACATAATATGTAGTTACTTTGGCAACATCTTTCATACTTTCTAACTCATATACTTTATTAATACCATAACTTCTATCTAGGGTCAGTGGTAATATTTTTTTACTATGAGGTAATTCTTTTAAATTTTCTCCTTCAATAAAAATCATTATCTTTTTAACATCTTTAATTTCAGTTAAAGAATAAATTAAAGACTCAATTAATTTTTCTTCATTTTCTTTGGTAACATTTAAAAATTCTTTGGAAAAATTAATTTTTAATAAACCTTCATTTAAATCCTTAGAAATTAGTTTAGTATTTTTAGGAATTATTTTACGAAAATTATTAGGTATATAACTACTTTCTTTTTCATCGATTGTTAAATTTTCAATAACTTCATCAATTAATTTATTAGTACTATTACTTTTTTGAATTACTTCAAAACGAGATACTAAATTATTATTATCAACTAAATAAATGGGAATAGTTTTAGGATCAGTATAAGTAATGGTGGTATTTATATTATAAGCATCTTTACTAGGAAATAAGTAAATAATTAAAAGAAAAATAAAGGATAAAGTTATAATAATTATTTTTTTATAAGCAAATTTTTTAAGCATAAAACCACCTAGTAAATTATATTTACAAATAAAATTTCTAACACTTTTTTAGTTAAAGATGCATTATTTTAAGAGATATGGTACAATTTAATTAATAATAAGGGTGATTTAATGAAAAAATTAAAACTTAAAAAGAATGCTCGTAATGGAATATTAATTAGCATTGTTGTAATTATTTTATTAAGCGGAGGTTTATACTCTTATTTTAATATAAAAAAGGAAAAAGATTATGAAAAAACAGATGAATATCAATTAGAACAAGTTGGTTATAATACCGAAGAAATTAAAATTTTAAAAAAAGTATTTGTTAATAAAGAATTAGATTTTTTTAAGAATAATAAAAAGAAACAAGAATATATTGATTTAATTCAAGAAAAGCATTTTATTAAAGATAATTTTAATACTTATTTAGAATATTTACAAAATAATCGAAATATGACTGCATCCTTAGCAGTCGAAAAAGTAAACACCCAAACTAATAAAGAATTCTATACTGATCCAGTAGCTACGGATACTTCCAAAGAATCTTTAATGTTAATAAATAAATATCATTATTTAACTAATGATTATACTCCTGAATTAGTTACAATTCCTCCCACTTATTCTTTTGGTGAAATAGGTAGTCAAAAAGCCACCCAAGATACATATGATGCTTTTCTTAATTTATGGGCAGCAGGCAAAGAAGCAGGATTTTACTTAATGGTTAATTCATCTTATCGAAGCTATCAAAAACAAGAAGAAATTTATAATAAATATAGAGATATTCAAGGAATAGAATATGCAGATGAATTAGCAGCTCGTCCTGGATATTCTGAACATCAAAGTGGTTATGCTTTAAATATTACAATGAATGGCTATACTGATACTACTTTTAAAGATACGGATGCTTATAATTGGTTAGTTGATAACGCTTATAAATATGGTTTTATTTTAAGATATCCAAGTGATAAAGAAGAAATAACTGGATTTGCTTTTGAATCAGGACATTTAAGATATGTTGGCATTGAAGCCGCTACTTATATTTATGAAAATCATATTACTTTTGATGAATATTATGCTTACTTTGTCAAGTAAGTTTTTTTCATATCTAAATACTTTATAAATAGGAAAAAATTTGCTATAATTATTGATAGGTGAAATATGTGAATTATCCCAATAAAATCAAAAAAGAATTTCATAAAAATGTCAACTATGCTAATAGAGGTATGGATTTAGAAAATATTATAAATGATACTAATACATATTTACTAGAAAAAGATTTAGCTGTTATTTATAAAAAACCAACTCCTATTGGAGTAGTTAAAGTCAGTTATGAAAATAATCATCAAATAATTAATAAAGCATATTTTGCTACGGAATCAACATTAGATTATAATGGATTATATAAAGGTAAATATGTTGAATTTGATGCTAAAAGTACTAAATCTAAAACATCATTTCCTCTAAGTAATATTCATCCTCATCAAATCGAACACATTAGAAATATTATTAGACATGGAGGAATAGTATTTTTAATAATTGAAATGAATTCAAATTTTTATTTACTTAATGGACCAGATTTAATTAATTTTATAGATAATTATTCAAGAAAAAGTATTCCTTTTACATATATAGAAAAAAATAGTTACTTACTTGAATATAATTATTTGAAAGGTCTTAATTATTTAAAATATGTTGATATCATTGGAGGTATAGAATGAAAAAAGTTAAATTAAAAAAGAAAGTTAGTAAAGTTGCTAGTAATGACGGAAAAACTACAAAAAGTACAAATGAAAAAAAAGTAACATGGAAATCTGTACTTAGTATTTTATTAATAATTGCTATTGTTGGTGTTAGTTTAATATTGGTTTTTGCCTTATATATAGTTTTAACTTCACCAAACTTTGATAAACAACAATTATATCAAAAAGAACCTACTATTTTATATGATAAAACAGGCAAAGAATTTGCCAGAGTTGGAGCTGAAAATAGTACTGTTATTAGTTATGATGATATACCAGATGTTATGATTGATGCTCTTATTGCAACGGAAGATTCAAGATTTTTTCAACATACTGGCTTAGATTTATTTAGATTTTTAAAAGCTTCGGTCTTACAATTACTTGGTAATGATAGTGCTGGTGGAGCTTCGACTTTATCAATGCAAATTATGAAAAGAACTTATAATGGTGATGAAGCTCATGGTATTCCTGGTATTATTCGAAAATTTAAAGATATCTATATGGCAGTATTTAAATTAGAAGCTAACTATACCAAAGAAGAAATTATTGAATTTTATTTAAATTCACAATGGTTTGCTAGTGATGGTAATATTAACTATAATGGTATTGTTGGAATTGAACAAGCTAGTATTTTCTACTTTGGTAAATCAAGTAAAGATTTGAATTTAGCCGAAGCTTCTCTACTTGCTGGAATGTTTCAAAATCCTACCCAATACAATATTTATAGATTTCCTGATAAATGTCGAACTAGACAAAAAACTGTTTTAAAATTAATGGTTAGACATGGTTATATTACCCAAGAAGAAATGGATGCTGTTTTAAAAATACCTATTTCATCAATGGTTGTAGAAAAACAAAAAACAACTGATAAAGTTGAAAGCAGTCAAGCCTTTATTGATTATGTTTTAAACCAAGTTGCTGATGATTTAAAACTTAATGCTCATTCAACTTCTCTTAAAATTTACACTACTTTTGATCCAACCATTCAAAAATACTTAGAAGCTGTGGAAAACGGTGAAGTTCATTCTTATATTGATGATGTTATTCAAGAAGGTATTGCTGTTACTAGTGTTGAAGATGGTTCAATTGTAGCTTTATCAGGTGGTCGTAATTATCAAGCTAAATCAACAAATTTTGCGACTGATATCAGAAGACAACCTGGTTCAACTGCTAAACCAATTTTTGATTACGCAATGTATGTAGAAAACATTTCTCAAAGTACTTATGCAATGTTTTTAGATACCCCAACTAAATATTCCACTGGTCAATCAATTACCGACTATGATAATAAATATCGCGGCTTATTAACTATGCGAGAATGTTTAAGAGATTCTCGTAATATTCCTGCCTTAAAAGCATTTAAAGCGGTTTATAAAATTGATCCTAAAATAATTGCTGACTTTGTTCATAGTGTTGGTATCGACTATGGTAAAGATTTAGTTGAATCTGCTTCTATTGGTGGTTTTGATGGCGTATCACCACTTCAAATGTCGGCAGCTTATGCTACTTTTGGTCGAGGTGGTTACTACATTGAACCTTATAGTTATACCAAAGTCATCAATAATGAAACTGGTAAAGTAATCAATCATAGTTATAGTAAAGAAAAAGTTATGGAAGAATCAACTGCTTATATAATGAATAATATTCTGGATTCAGTTTATAGTGGTAGTGGTAATAATGTTGCTGGTAAAACCGGAACAACTAATCTACCTTCTGATGTTAAAAGTCAATATAGTCTTCCAGGAGGTGCTATTCGTGATGCTTGGATAATTAGTTACTCTTCTAAATATTCGATATCTTTCTGGTATGGTTATGAAGATTTAACTAAATTCTCTGAGGCTTATGCTGCCAATAAAGCAGCCGGAAAAAAAGATTATTTCAATAGTACTACTGGTGGTAATATGAGAAGTAGCGTAATGAGTAAATTAGCTGGTCAAATTCATAAAGGCATCAAAGCTTGGAATGTTCCTAAAACAGTAACCCAAGCTAACGTAGAACTTGAAACATTCCCAGCTCAATTATGTAGTGCTTATACTCCAAGTGATATGTGCTCTACGGAATGGTTTGTAACTGGGGCTGAGCCAACTGATGTATCTAGTAGATATGATACTTTAAGTAATCCAACCAATGCTACAAGTTCGGTAAATGGCAGTACTATTACTCTAAAATGGACACCAATTAAAACTCCTGATGCTATTGACAGTGATTATTTAAGTAAACATTTCCAACAATATTATGATGTTGATGCTAATGAATACTATAATAAAAGAATAAGTTATAATAATTCTTATATTGGTTCTATTGGTTATGAAGTTAGTGTTAAACTTCCTAATGGTACAGAACAAAGTTTAGGTTGGACTAATAACTCATCAATAACTTTCAATGCTCCAATTGGTGGTGAATATACATTTACAATTAAATCTGCTTATTCTATATTTAAATCTAATCGCAGTTCGGGAATAACTCATACTGTTAAAACAATTGATAGTAATATCGGTAACTCTGGTGGCCCAACCGATGATGATGACAATAATACTCAAACTCCGGAACCAGAGAATGATACAGAATCAACCAATTAAAAAAAGGATTAAAATCCTTTTTTTAATTTATTTTTTCAAACTTTGACTTTGGTACTCCACACATTGGACATACCCAATCATCTGGTAAATCAGCAAACTTGACTTTTTCTTTGGCATCATCATAAATATAGCCACATATCAAACAACGATATTTAGCAGAACCACTTTCTTCTCCTTGATTTTCAATATAAGTCGGAGCTTTCTTTGGAGAAATTCCTTTCATATTTTTTTGATAATATTCATAAGTTAATGGTTTGTTATTATTTAACATTTTGGTTTTCAAAATGTTAATTAAAAATATATCATGAGTTTCAGTATAAATAATTTCAATAACATTACCAATCATATAACCTAAACTACCCTCATTTATAATTGGTAAATCATCATCTATTAAATAATTACAATTAGCAAATTTATTAATATCTTTGGAAGAATGAAAACCAAAATTTTGAATATTTTCTAACGTTGTAGTATTATCCAAGATAGATATAGCAATTTTTTTAGATGATTTAAGTATTTTATTAGTATAATTATCTTTATTTAAACTAACTGCAAAAATAGGATCATTGGAAGTTATTTGCATTACTGCATTAACTACACAGCCAACCATTTTATCGTTATATTTACTGCTTACAATATATAAACCATAAGTAAAATTTTTAAATAAATTTTTATCCATCTTATCTTATTGAACCTAAATTAATAAGTTTTTCAACTTCTTCACGAACATTTTCAAAAGTAAATGGTTTTGCTAAAACATCTACTATATCATAATTAAATGCTCGATCAATTCTCTCTTTTTGAACATCACCAGTTATAATACAAACTGGTATTCTTTTAAATAAATTATTAGTTTTAAAATAATCTAAAACAGCAAAGCCATCAACTTCTGGCATATTCAAATCAAGAAGAATACCAACAATACTATCATCAACATTATTTTTAATAATATCAATTGCTTCTTGACCATTAACAGCTTTTAAAATTTCATATTCATCTTTAAAAGCTCTTTCAACAATATTACTTATAATTTTTGAATCATCTGCTACAATTATTTTTTTCATTTTATTCATCTCCTAAGTATTTATGAGCCAAATCAGTATATTTATTAATTTCACTAACAAGTTTATCATACGTTTTATTTACTTCATCAACATTATTAGCTTTACTAGCAAGTTCATGAGCATAAGCAATATCTACTAAACTCATAAATCCTAAGTATTTGGCATCACTTTTTAAAGCATGTACTAATATGGCATAACCTTCCATATTTTGTTCATTTTTATACTTTTCAATATTTGGTACTCTTGTCTTATTCTCATCTAAAAATGTTTCTAATGTTTCATCATAAAAAGCTAAATCACCAAGTAGGGAAACAGCATACTCTAAATCAACTCCATTATTCTCTAAAATACTTACATCTTTCATATCTACCATCCTTACATTAAAATTATATCATATAATTTATTTTTTTGCAGTTAAATAAGTTGTTAAGACTCTTTCTAATTCTTTTTTGTCAATTGGCTTAGAAATATAATCATTAAAGCCTTCTTTTAAATAATTTTCTTTCATACCGGCAATGGCATTAGCAGTAAGCGCAATAACTGGAATGTTAAATTCTGGATTTTCTTTTAATTTCTTAAATGTTTCTACTCCACTCATTTTAGGCATCATATCATCCATTAATATCAAATCATAATTATTTCCCTCATCAATTTTCTTTAAACAATCAAAACCACTTGATACTTCTTCGGTATCAATTTTATAAGATAGAAGAAGACGGGCTGCTACTTTTAGATTGATTAAATTATCATCAACGATTAGTACCTTTTTACCTTTTAAATTTATTTGTTTAGTTGGTTTTTCTTCTTTGACTTCTTTAATAGTTTTAACTTTATTAACTATTCCTTGATCAATTGCTACCGTAAAGTTAGAACCTTTACCATAAGTAGAATCAACGACAATTTTACCATGCATTAACTCAACTAATTTTTTAGTAATAGCAAGACCTAAACCAGTTCCTTCAATGGTAATATTTTTCTCTAAGTCTAATCTTTCAAATTTAGTAAATATCTTATCTAGATTTTCTTTTTTAATTCCAATACCTGTATCTTTAACACTGATAATTAAACGACAAATATTATCTTTTTTAACTATATCAACATTTAAAGTAATTGAGCCTTTCTTAGTATACTTAACTGCATTAGTTAAAAGATTGACAGCAATTTGTTTAAGACGAACATAATCACCATTTAAATATTCTGGTAGGTCTTTCGCAATATTTACCTTAAACTCTAAAGGCTTATCACCAATTCTTGCTTTAGTAAGTTTAACAAGTTCATCAAATACTTTAGCCGGCTCATATTCGACATTAACTATTTCTAATTTATTAGCTTCAATTTTTGAAATATCCAATATACCATTTACTATTTCTAGTAAGTTTTGGGATGCCGCCATAATATCTCGTGCTTCATCTTTAATAACTTTTATATTTTTTTCTTCAAGTATTAATTGACTAAAACCATCAATAGCATTAAGTGGGGTTCTTATTTCATGAGACATATTTGATAAGAATTCTGTTTTAGCATTATTAGCGCGTTCTGCTTGATCACGTGCTATATTAAGTTGTTCAATCATTTTAACATCTGGATTTTCAATAGTAAAGTACATGATTAAATTAATAAAGTCTATAATAGTTGGAATTATTATTAATGTAGGATTTATTGCTCTAACAATTAATGCTAATACTAAAAAAAACAGCAAAAATATAAAAGGAATATATTTTCTGTTAAATTCTCTTCTAACATGGCACAAAAAAACAATAATTGTTCCTATTATATATACCAAAACAACAAAATATACAAATATAGTGCTTATTCCAACAACACCCATAATATCGTTGTTATAAATTATTTCAACAGGTAAAATAAACTCAATTAAAATACATAATATATCAAATATAATTACAATGTTTTTAATCAAATTATATTTTTCATTAACATTTTTATTATTTAAATTACTAACATAATAAATATATAAAAACATTAAACCAGGCCAAATTATATAATGAATAAAATCAATTTTATTCAGTAATTTCAAAAAATTAATAGGTGTAATTCCTAATACACCAAAACTTATTATTATAAATACCAAAACAGTATCAATTAAACTACTAATAATCATAATACCATATATTTTGGTTTCTTTAGAATCAATCCTTTTATGGGAAAAATACATAATTACTATCAATATGATGCAAAATAAACCACATATTGGAAAATATAAGTTACTCATAACTTCATTCCTACCTTATAATTTAAGTATAGCAAATATGCATCTTTTTGTAAACTTACTTTTTTAATTTGCTTTTTTCTCTTTTTAAAGTTACTCCTGGAACAAAATGGCCATTTTCATCCAAGTGATATTCATTTTCGGTAAGAATGCCATTATTAGAATACAAAAATTGTTGTTCATAAGATGAATTATATTCAAAAGCAAAAGCTCCAAATTTTTTAAAATATGTATGGTTTAAGTATAACAAAATATCCTTATCACTTAAATGTGATTTATTGATTCCTAATTCATTCCAAGTGTTTAAACGAATATTTGTTAAAGATTGTTGAATTAACATTGTTTGTTCAAGCAAACTTAATCTCGGGTCAATTTTAATTGGCACTCCAAATGTAACAATACATTTTTCAAAAATATCTCTTTCATTTTTTACTAATTTAGGTGTTTCAACATACTCATAATTCATTGGGACAACAAGTTTACCGGATGCTCCCCCAATAATTGCAGGGCCAAATTTAATTTGATGCATTGGCTTTTGAGGATGAATATTCCAAGTTGATTCACCACAAATAAATAAATCCTGATTATTAGAAACTCTATTAATAAGTTCATAAGTTGCTGTTTCTCCAGAACTCTTATCCATACGATCAACAAAAGTGGTATTTAAATATATAAATGCCATTTTAGCAAAAGTTGATAAACAATCAGAACCTGCAAAAGGACTTACAATTCGACCTAATTTATGAAATACATCTTGAGTAGTATACATATCATGAGCATTAGAATGGTTACATACAAAAATTGCTGAATCATTTTCGGGAATATTTTCTACTCCTCTTAATTCAATTTTCATTCCATTTAAAGCGGGACATATAGACACTAATGCTTTTCTCACAATTTCTGATTTCCTTTTATAGTCTAATGCCAAACTATAAGATTTTAATTTATAATAATATTTTTCTTTTTCATAAACAGACAATGCATCTATTTGTTTACCTGATAAAAATTTAAAATTTTCCATATTTTTCAGACTAACACTCGCTTTCTTGTATACTTTTTATATTAAAACAATATACAAGATATTACAAGCAAGTTTACACAAATTGTACATAGCTGTTGATTAAAAAAGTTTATAATAAAAAATGTTAGTTGTTTAATTACACTAACAATTTTTTATTATACTCTTACTTTTTTTAAAGTTGCTATAATTTGTTGCTCTAAAAGTGGTTTAGCAAAATATTCTTCAAAACATAATATACTATTTTTATATCTAGAATATGCTTCTTCATAATTACCATTTTCAATTTGCATTACACAATAATCAACAACATTATCATATATGTAATCATAAATAATATCACTTTTTTCTTCTTTATCTATTGCTTCTACTATTACAGGAGCAATTTCATAATAATGATCAATATCTTCTTGAGATACAAAGTTATCTCTAAACCATCTTAAAACTCTTAATTCATAACAATTATCGTCAAATTTTTCTTGAAAATATCTCATACATGCTGATGTTAAATAACAACTAGTATCTGTTTTAGTTGTCTTACCATCTGGACCATGTTCTACTATTGAACCTTTACCAGTATTTGTATTTATATTAACATGAATCGCTGAATGTCCTTTTTCTGAAGGATTTTTATCATATATTGAATATGAAGAATTAGAACCATTTCCAGTCATTTTTGAATAATGGCCATCATTATGCTTATAACCATATTTATCTTTTTCACCCATTTAAACTTTTCCCTCCTTAATTTTTTGCTCTAATAAAAATTCAAAAGCATAAAATTCGTTACTAATGTGATCAGTTAATTCAGAAAATGTATTATCAATATTTAATTGATATATAATATTAGCTAATTCTTTTACAGTTTCTAAATTAATATTATCTTTTAAATCGTTTATTTTATTTTTCAAATAATTTATATCAACATTTTCTAAATTATAATTATTTGAATCTTTTATAATATTAATATCTTTAATTATATTATCTAAATGTTCTAACACATTAGTTTCTCCTTTCTTAAAATTTATTGTATTTTAAATAGTTAAAAAAATCAAGCAAATTATTGAAATAAAATCAAGCAAATTATTGAAATAACAAAAAATTATTAATCTTTTTAATACTATTTTCTAATTCATCTTTTAATTTAACTTCAATAACAACATAATTATTTTTTATTACATTTTTATATAAATTAAAATTTATATTACCTTTACCTATTTCTAAATGATCACTTTTATCATCAAAATCATGAAGATGAATATGTCTAATTTTACCAGTTTCTTTAAAAGCAGGATATGCTTTATTACCATTTTTTTCATTATGACCAATATCTAGGGTAAAACCTAAACATTCATAGTTATTTATAATTTTTATAGCTTCATAAGTAAATGAATGAATTTTAGTATTTTCAAAATTAATTTCGATATTATTATCTTTGGCTAATTTATTTAAAGTTTTACAACTTTTATTTAATTCCTTACAATATAGTTTTACATATTTTTCATTTAAATAAAATTTTTTAGTTGGTAAAGTAAAATAAACTCCTGAATCAATATGAATATTATATTTCTTAATATTATTTTTGATACCAAGTTTTATTTGTCTAATAGCTTCTTTTAAATAATTTTTTTGCATACAATTATTTAAATCAGCCACATTTAATTTTTCTGATAAATGCATAGTAAATTCAATATTATACTTTTTTAAATCAATTTTATCTATTTCTAAATTATATGGAAGATCCATATTTAATTCAATAAAATCTAAATTATTATCCTTAGCAAATTTAACATTTGCAGAAATACTATCAAATTCAATTAATGTTGGCATTCCAAATTTCATAAAATATTCTTTCTTTCATACATATTTATTTTATAACTTAAATTCATAAACATTTCTTAATATACTTTATTATCAATTATTTTCTAACAGTTCCTACTTTTAATTTCATAGTTTCATATTTTTGCTTTGCTAATTTTCTAGACCGTTCTATACCATTATTTAAAATCTCATCTAATAATTTACTATTAACAATTTGCTCATAACGTTTTTGAATTTCTCCTATATGATTAGCAGTAACATCAGCAACATATTTTTTTAATTCTCCATATCCTTTGCCATTAAATTGATTAATTAAATCATCAATGGAGAGATTTGTTAATGATGAAGCAATATTCAACAAATTTGCTATACCAGGTTGATTTTCAGGATCATATTTAATTTGATTAAAACTATCTGTAGTAGCACGCATAATTTTAGAAACTATACTAGGAAGATCATCAAATAAACTAATAACACCAGCTGGATTATCTTCTGATTTACTCATCTTCTTAGTTGGATTTTTTAAATCATATATTTTTGTTCCTGTTTTACTTAATAATGGCTCTGGTAAATTAAATGTCTTGCCATATTTATTATTAAATCGTTCAGCAATATTTCTGGCCAGTTCTACATGTTGTTTTTGGTCAATTCCCACCGGAACATAATCACAGTCACAATATAAAATATCAGCAGCCATTAAAATAGGATATGTTAATAAACCAACAGAAAAATTTGCATTTTGCTTACTTTTTTCTTTAAATTGTATCATTCTAGATGCTTCTCCATAATTAGTATTACATTCTAATAAATAAGATATTGCTGGTATATATTCATTTTCTGATTGAATATAAATTGTATTTTTTTGAGGATCAATTCCACATGCAATATACATTGCAATAAATTTTCTAATTCTTTCTTTTAGTTCAGCCGGATCTTGATAAATAGTAAGCGCATGTAAGTCAGCAACAAACAAAAATGAATCATACTCATTTTGCATATTTATCATTTGTTTAATTGCTCCAATATAATTGCCTAGTGTTAAATCACCTGTTGGCTTTAAACCTGTTAATATTCTTTTCATAATTTCACTCTTTCCCTTTTGTTTTATTATAATAAACATAATTATCTTTGTCAAAAATCTATTATTTGTTTATAAATTTCATTATTATTATAATTAAATATAATCTCTTTCGATTTAATCAATTCAATAAATATTATATCCATATTTGCTTTTACATAATTGTTTTTATATAATATTTCTAGGTGATGTATAATGGAATATTTTGATGTATTAGATAAAAATAGAAAGCCTTTAAATAAAATATATCCAAGAGGAACTAAATTAAATGAAGAGGAATATAACGCTGGCGTTGAAATATACATAACTTGCCAAAATAAATTATTAATGAGTGAAAGATGTATGCTAAAATCTCATCCATTAGAATGGGAAGTACCAGGAGGATGTTCTCAAGCTTCTGAGGATAGTTTGACTACTCTTTATCGTGAGTTAAAAGAAGAAATTAATTTGGATTTAAATATTAAACCAAAGCTAATTGATACTATTATATATAAAAATCAATTTGTAGATATTTATACAGTTGAACTTCCTAATTTAATAACTAATTTTAAATTACAAAAAGAGGAAGTATCAAACATTAAATGGGTTACTAAAAATGATTTTCAAAAAATGATTGATGATAACAAAATAGTTGCTTCTGTATTAAATAGATTTGAACAAATTAAAAATAAATTAAATCTTAATTGGTAATTTAAACTATTTTTTACTTATTATCTAACTTAAACTTATAAACATCTTCTTCATTATAGTTCTTTTTATTTTTATATCCATAAACACTATCTTTCAAAATCTTATTTCATCTAATAATAATAGATTCAAAATATTGTTCTTGAAATTCTGTCATTGCTCTAATAGCATCATCAGAATAATCTTTTCCATCTTTTGAAACTACTAATTTATCATCATTGTCATTAGTTCTATGAATTATAGCTATTACTTTACCATTACTTTCTTCTACTGGCTCAAATTCACCAACTAAATAAGCATCTAATTCTTCACCATCACCACTAATTGTATTTGGTATATAGCCATAATTTAGCATATACATAAATCCATGCTTTGGATGCCTTGAACCTAATTGCCTATCAATTTTTATAGTAACATCTTTCCTCAAATAATCATTAACATTTATTTTTTTCATAACTGCCTCCAACTAAAAAACTTACTCTTTAAAATCTATTACTTCACTACTACCATCTAAACGAATAACTTTATTATTCTTTATTTCTAAAACATTATTCAGATCTTGATAATTATCTACAAAATTAGTATTTAATAAATCATAATATTCTTCATAATTAAATAAACAAATCATTATTTCTTTTAAAAAGATAACATAAGTAATTATATTTTGTATCTACTTTATACACCTTTTTAATATTACTATTAAGTTTAACTCTAAATTATAATTATTAATAAAAACATCATAATATAAAGTCTTATATATAAATTATTTAAACGATCTTTTAAATTAGCATTAACATTTAAATTATTTATATATTTGACAATTTATCTTTTATAAAGGCATCTAAATATTCTGAATCTTTTGTAACCCATTTATAATCACAATGTTCATCACTTAATTTAACATTTATTTTCGAACTATCTACATTGATAATAAAATCAATTTCTAAATCATGAACTAAAACATTATTTTTCTCTTTAACTTCATCATAATAGTGAGTAATTATTGGCGTAAAATCATTAGTAAATCCTATTTCTTCTTGAAGTTCTCTTTTTAATCCTTCCTTTAATGTTTCACCCTTTTCTAAATGTCCACCAGGAAATTCCCAGGCTCCTGGATATAATTCATCAAATTCATTTCTTTTTACTATCAAAATTAAATCATTATCTTTTAAAATACCTGTCAATACAATTCTTGTTTCCATATATTTTTAGTTCTCCTATCTTGAATTTATTATATTGTAGATTTTTTTAATATGTAATTTTTAAATATATAAGCATGAGATTCAAGAAAATTACCAGCAGTTATTATTTTTTCTATTTCTTTTTTACTTAAAAAATTAATAGATTCTACTTCACTTTCCTGTAACTTAATATTATCTAAATCTAAATTATCTATTTCTAATTTATAAACATTAAAAATACAAGTTTTACTTGGATATTTAAAAGTAGTAATATATTTTACATCTTTATCATCTACTTTTAGACCAAGTTCTTCATAAAATTCTCTTATAATAGTTGTAAATCCATCTTCTCCATGAATTACATGTCCACCAGTTGAAGAAAATTTACCACCTTTTTCTTTGAAAGTTTTTTGAATTAAATATTTTCCTTCTCTATTTTTAATAAAAATTACAGATAACATAATATTTTTGCAGTAGTTACTTTCTCACCTCTCAAAATTGTTTCATTTAGAAATATACCATTATCATCATATAAATCTAATATTTCCATTAATATTCTCCTTAATAATAAATAGTTATCGTATGATGAGCAGGAGTTTTTTTATCTTGTTTTTTACCCATCCACCAAATTAAATTATCAAGTTCTACGGAATTAATTATGATACCTTTTTCTTGTAATTTTTCTTTAATTAACTCCATTGCATATAACATATTAGCTCTAATTTCTACTTCCATATGACTATCATGTAGTATTTCTTTTTCATTATCTACTTTTTCAGCTAAGATATTATTATATTCTAAAATACCATAATCTCTAAATGTTCTTGGAATACCATAATCAGCACACCCACTTAAATTATTTACATTTTTAACGTTTTTTCTAATTGTATCTGATAAATAATATAAATCATTAACAAGTAATGTTGCTCTTTTATTAAAATAAATTATTTTGCCTTTATATAATGATTTATCATCAAAACTAATAAATTTACTAGTAATAAATTTTAATAATTCTTGATCATTATTTATCTTAAATAATTCAGTAAAAAAATTAGAATCATTATGTATAACATTTACAACTTCTTTAAAATTATTGAATCTATTTTCAATTAAAGGTATTTCTCCTTCAACAGAGGTAAATATTTTTTTAAAATCTTGATATTTTAAATTATATAAATAATTGATATCTAAAAATTTTTTATTATTCTCTACTTCTTTAATTACACTATAAAATAAAGCGTTAGAACCACTTAATATATCTTTATGATATTCTATTTTCCATTTAGGTTTTGCCCAAAAACAAAAATTCATTGATTCTATTAAAATTGCTAATATAATCCATTCTTTTTCGTTTAAATTTAAATTAACTTCTTTACTCCAATGTTGATAATTTAAGTCATCTAAATTATTAATAAAATTATCTAGTTTTTCATAATTTATTTTTACATACGTACTATTATCTACAACATATTTAAATTTTTCTTTCATTTACTTTTCCTTTCAACCTAACACCATTTAATTTAAAATATAATTTTTTCATCTTTATTAAGATAATTTTACCACATATTGATACAAAAAAGAAAAGATAATTAGTCTTTTCTTTTCATATTATTCAAAAATTCCTAAATAATATTTTTTCTTACCCTTCTTTATAACATATACTTTTTTATCAATAGCATTCTCTTTTTTAACAAGATACTTATTATCAGTAATTTTACGATTATTTAAACTAATAGCATTACCACTAATAAGCTCTCTTGCTTCCCTTTTACTGCTACATATACCACCATTTACCAGTAAATCTTCAAGAGGTAATTCTTCGGAAATATTAATATGTTCCATATCTTTAAAATTATTTAAAATATCTTCACTAGATAATTGATTTACCTCTTCGGTAAATAATGCCTTACTCATCATTTGAGCTTTATTAAATTCTTCTTCCCCATGTAAAAAGGTAATAATTTCCTTGGCTAAAATTTCTTGGGCTTTTCTTAATTCTGGTTTTTCTTGATGTTCTTTGGCAATTTTCTCTATTTCTTCTTTGGTTAAGAAAGTCAACATTTTTAAATAATTAATAACACATTCATCACTAGTGTTAATTAAATATTGATATAATTCATAACTAGATGTTTTTTCTTTATCTAACCATAAAGCATTACCCTCAGTTTTACCAAATTTAACACCATTGGCATCCAAAACAAGAGGCATAGTCATTCCATATAATTCAACATCTTCTTTTTTACGAGCTAGTTCTATACCTGTGGTAATATTTCCCCATTGATCAGAACCCGCTACTTGTAAAGTTACGCCTTTATCTTTATACAAATGAACAAAATCAAGGCCTTGTAAAATAGTATAAGCAAATTCACAGAATGTAATACCAGATTCTAATCGTCTATTAATAATATCTTTATCTAACATATAATTAACATTAATATATTTACCATAATCTCTTAAAAAATCTAATACTGATAAATCCTTTGTCCAGTCATAATTATTAACTACTTCAAAGCCAAATATTTCCTTGGCTTGTTTAGTTAATCCGGCTACATTTTTTAAAACTTCTTCCTTTGTAATCATTTGTCTTTCATTTGAAGGTTTTGGATCACCGATTAACCCAGTTGCCCCACCAATTAATAAAATTGGTTTATGTCCATATTTAGCCAATCTAGTAGCAATTAAAAATGATGAAAAATGACCAATATGCATTGAATCAGCAGTTGGATCAGTACCAATATAGAAAGTTAATTTTTCTTCATTTAATTTTTTTTCTAATTCTGGACTGCTCACATCTTTTATAAGCCCCCGCCATTGTAAATCTTCAAAACATTTCATTTATCTCTTCTCCTTCTAAAATTAAAAAAATTCAAAAACCAAGGTTTAAGGACGAGATTACCCGCGGTACCACCTTAATTTATGAATTTCATCATACACTTATCAAATTTAACGAATTGCTCCGATTTAGTTCAAGAATTGTAAGTTCTCTCATCACTAATTAAATAAATTATAAATTAAATAATTTTATAAATCAAGTTCTATATTAATATATTCTTAAAATTTTTAAAAATTAAAAAACTAGGATTATCCTAGTTAAGAACTACAAGAACAACTATTATATGTTGTAGCCCAATCTTCATTATTTATTTCACCTTGTTTACTATAATCTTTAAAATTATATCCCACAAAACGAAATTCATCATTTTTCTTTAAATTTAAAGTATATTCATCATTAGAGGTATTAATTATAACACTACCAGTAAAAGTACCTTTTTCCATATCATAATATCCTAAATCTATTAATGAATCAATTGTAAAACACATATTTTTAGTTGTTGAATTATAACATTTATCAGTACTACTACTATCTAATTTAATTTGGCCTAAATTATACATCTCATAAGCTGTTGTAGCACTTTTAATAGCATTGGTAGCTTCTACCCGAAATGCTTTTTCACGAGCTTCACCACCAAGAGGCAAGACCGTAGTCATAGCAAGTGCTGTTACAATAGCTAGTACAACTATTACTGCTAATAATTCAATTAAAGTAAAACCATTTTTATTCATAATTAGTCCCCAATATCATTAGTTGTACAATTAAATGTTGTATCAGGATAAGTAGTTTTATCATAATTTTTGACATCATCATCAGAATCAGTAACTTTTCCGCCATCTGTTTTGCCAGTATAATATCTATCATTATGCATAACTACTTTATATGTATAATTATTACTACTCTCACCAGATTTAGTAATAATTACCTTTCCAGCATAATCTCCATTTGTGAAATATTCTATATCTTTTTCATATAATCCTCTTTCAGCCATTAGTTTAAGAGAAATACATGTTTTATTATCATTGGATTGATAATCAGGGCCAGCTTCTGGTTCATCAAAAGAACCAATACCGATTAATGTCATAACATCAGATGCCGTTTCTCTTGCAGCATTAGCTTCATCAACAAAACCATTTTTAATTGCTTTGTTCATAAGAGGAAGCATAGTAGTCATAGCAAGCGCTGTTACAATAGCTAGAACAACAATTACTGCTAATAACTCTATCAAAGTAAAACCTTTCTTATCTTTAAAAGTTTTCATCAAACTTTCACCTCTATTCTTAAATTAATCTTACAATAATTATGATTTAATGTCAATTATAAGGTTGTAACTTTACGTATAAAATCATACAATATTATTAATAATTATACTACTACTAGATATATTACCGACATTATCTTTAACACAAATTATATAATTACCATTATTAAGCACATCAAAATAATTTTCTTTTTGATAAGAAAGAGAAATATTACTACAAGTTGCCCCGGTATCTAATCCCAAATAATAACCAGCTATTCCTGAGCCTTTTCCATCTGAGGCCGAAATAGTTACCCTTTTTGAATTAGTAGGAATATTTTTATCTCTTATATTTATTTCATCTTCATAAATAGTAGGATTTTCATTATCAATTTTTAAATAAATACTACTATTATATCTTTTAATTGTCTTTTCATCTTTAACCATTTGAAATGTATATCTAGTTTCTAATACACCACTAGGATTTATTGTTACTTCTTCACTTTTGCTAAAACCACCTGTACTACTTAACCAATTACATCTATTAACATTACAATTTAATTCCAAAGTATTACTATATGCTCTTAAAGTAATACTACCTTTTAACCAACTATTTATATCTGTTATATTAACCCCATTATTAGTTACGTTAATTAAAATTTCTTCTTGTAATTCATTAAGTTTACTTTTATCACATACTCCATCATTATCATAATTATTACCATCTTGAAAATAAGCATTATAATGATCTTTTACCTTTTCCATTTTAACTAAATAACAATTAAGTCTTTCATTATTATAAGAATCTTTTATATCACCATCTTCATTATCAGCAGTGATATACCCTTCTGTTACTAATTTATCGACAAAAATTAATGTTTCATTTGTATCAAAAGCATATTTAGAAGCAGCTATTTCAATATTTTTGATTTGATTATTACGGTGATTTCTTTGAATTATTTTTGTAACACCATTTATACTTGGTACGGCAAGACCAATAACTAGTGCAAGTATTGTTATAGAGGCTAATAATTCAATTAATGTAAATCCCTTATTATTCATACTCTCACCTTATAATAATTTTAACTTATTTAAATTATTATTACAAGTATTTAACTAAATGCAACATCAAGTAACATCATAATTACAAATCCTAAAATGATAAATAAATTCATTAAACCTTTATGCTTATTTTGTTGACTTTCTGGTATAAGTTCACTAACAGCTACATATATCATTGCCCCGGCTGCAAAACTTAGAAAAAAAGGCAAAATATTTTGAACATAAATAACTAAAAGACAACCAAATAAACCAGCTATGGGTTCGACTATTCCACTTAAAGAACCATAAATAAATGATTTTAAACGACTCATATTTTCTCTTCGAAGGGGCAAACTGACGGCTGTTCCTTCGGGAAAATTTTGAATCCCAACTCCAATAGCAAGCATTACTGCTGCGGTTAAATTAGCTTCTTTAATACCTAAGGCTATACTACCAAAGGCTACACCTATTGCAAGACCTTCGGGAATATTATGTAAAGTAATTGAAAACATTAACATTAAAGTTCTTTTAATGCCTTTAATATTTTTAGTTTTTTTCTTACTTAAATATTTATCAAAAAATAAGTCACTAATAATTAAAAACAAACCACCACATAAAAAGCCTAAGGAAACTATTAGCCAAGAGCACATTCCTAACGCATCAGCACCATTAATTGCTGGATTTAAAAGTGACCAAAAAGATGCCGAAATCATAACACCTGCTGATAACCCAAGCATTGCATCTAAAATATTATTATTAACTTTTTTAAAGAAAAAAACTATTGCTGAGCCTAATGTTGTAATCCCCCAAGTCATTAATGTTGCTAATAACACTTGAATATAAACTGAACTATTAATATAAAAATTAACCATAAAAACACCCTAATATAATATAATAATTTCATTATTTTTAGTGTCGGCTTTAAATATTTAAAAATAAAAAAAAAGATAACATGAATCATCAAGTTATCTAACTTTATTCTTAATTTAATTCTTTTGTAATTTTTTGCAATTCTTTTTCTGTTATGGATGTGTATTTTATTATAGTTTCAATTGGTAAGTTATCTTTTAACATATTTTTAGCAATATCTTTTTTACTTTTAATTGCGCCTTCTTTAAGACCAATTTTAAATCCTTTTTCTTTTCCTTCTTCTAATCCTTCTTTTCTATATTCTTTTTTTAATGATCGCATTATTTTCTCTTGGTCTTCTTCATAACTTAAATGATTTATTACTACTCCATCTTTGGTTAATGTTAACATCTTCTCTTCATACTCCTTTACTACTTCATCTTTTTTACTTAACTTTTTTATTTCTTCTATATTTGAATTTAACATTACTATATGTATATGTTCTTTATTCCCTTTGATACACTCATCATAACAAAGTTCTTTATATTTAGCAAGATTCACATCTATTATTTTAAAACTATTTGTATATCTTTTCCCTCTTTCTTTGCCAATTATATAATAGGTTTCTTTCATCGGTAAGCTTTTATTCATTTGATAGTTTAAATTTATTAATACTGTTTCCATCTCTTCTTCATATTCTCTTCCTCTTTCTACTATCTGAGAATAGTATGAACAATAATATGACAAGTTCCTTATCTTAATACTTTTAGAATAATTACTATTTACTTCAACTAATATTTCTTTTCCTTTACTACTTGTTACTATCAAATCTGTTACTTTGACTCTTTCTTTTTTATTCCTTACCTTTAAATTGGTATTCACAAATTCCTTTATATGGACTTCTTCTTCTAATATATCTTTTAAGACATATTCTAAGATTTTAGGATCTTTATGATTCCCTATTATAGTTTTAAATATTCGATCATACATTAGAATTGATTTTTCTTCTTGAAGCGTGATATTTTTACCTCCTTTCACTTTATATTTACGCTTTTTTATCTCTATTTCCTTTTTTTTAAAGAAATTTTTGCAAAAAAATTGCAAAAAAAAAGAAGATAATACTTCTTTTTTAAAATTTTAAGTTAAATAACGGATATGTTATTCAGCATCTCCTGTTGTATCACAAGTTACGCCTTCACCAAGAGCAATTGTAACTGTTAAATCTTTATCAGCTAAACGAGTTTGTTGTGGTTGATTTGTATTAGTTAATGACACTAATGCTGTAATATGAAGTTCAGTACCTTCTGTTACAGTAAACGTAGCATCATTAATAGAATAACTTTTATCAACTTTAACAGTACTTAAATCTTTTTCAAGATCAGTTCCAGTTAAACCAGCTAAAACAACTTTTGCTTCATTAGCTTCTAATTGTTCAACCATTGTACCATCAAGTGTTACATTTACTTTACCTTTGCAAGTATAAGTTTCTCCACTTGGTCCACCTGATACACTAGCTTTAATGATATTAACAGGAGTAGCATCTGTGCCTCTACTATCTTTGGTAGTAACTGCATAATATGGTTTTTCGTTTCCTTGACCCATATCAGCTGCTGATAATTTTAAGTACAAATTAGCATTTTCATTGGCAAATGTAACAGTACCAGGTTGTTCAGGAGTACTACCAGTAACGTTAGTAGATCCAGCTGTTCCTTGTTCTACTGAAACTGCAAAATATGCGAATGTTGCACCTACAACAGCAACTAAAAGAGTGGCAACAGCAATAACTGTTAATAACATTGTATTTTTCTTATCCATTATTTCCCTCCTTCCATTTTAATAATTTTCGAAATACTATCTTCTATATTTCTAATATAATTCTACAAAAATAAAAAATAGTTGTCAATATCTTAAAACTAATTTTTTAAAAATTAATACCAAAAAAAGTAATAATTTTACTTATCACTTTTATTTTTAAATTGCAATATAATGGGTGTTCCTTCTAAATCAAATGCTTCCCGTAATTTATTTTCTAAATATCTTTCATAACTAAAATGAACTAAATTCTTATTATTAACATTAAATGTAAATTTAGGAGGTTTCATTCCCGTTTGACTTACAAAATAAATTTTTAATCTTTTACCTTTATATGAAGGAGCTTCATGGAGTGATACAGCCTCACTTATAACATCATTAAGTAAGCTAGTTTTAATTTCTTTCCTATTGTTTTCATAAGCTTTAATTACTTCTGGCATTAAAGTTGCAAGTCTTTTCTTTGTTTTAGCCGAAGTAAAAACAAAATTAATATAAGGAACAAATTTAAAATAAGTTTCTAATTCTAATTTCCATTTTTTTATTGCTACATCAGGATTATTGACAGTATCCCATTTATTAACACATATAACTACTCCTTTACCAGCGTCAAGAGCATAAGATAAAATATGTTTATCATGTTCAATAATACCTGTTTCAGCATCAATTACTAAAACACAAACATCACTACGATCAATGGCTTTCATACTACGAAGCAAACTATATTTTTCTATTGTTTCATAGATACGACCTTTTTTACGCATTCCTGCTGTATCAATAACAATATAATCTTTTTGATTATAAGTAAACTTTGTATCAATTGCATCCCTTGTAGTACCTGCTACATCACTAACTATTACTCTTTCTTCATTTAAAAGAGCATTTATTAAAGATGATTTTCCAACATTAGGTCTACCAATAAAACAGAATTTTAAAACATCTTCATCTTCATTGGTAATTACTTCAATATCTTTGGTTAAAATATCTAATAATTCTTTAAATCCCAAATTATGTTCTGCTGAAACTCCTAAAACTGTGGGAAAACCAAGTTCATAATAATTGTATATATTTTCATTTCTTTTTACATTATCTAATTTATTTACTACTACTATTACTTCTTTGCCAGATTTTTTTAACATATTACGAATTTTTTTATCTGATTCAGATAAATCTTCCAAACCATCAACAACAAATAAAATTACATCAGCTTCATCCGTAGCAAGCATTGCTTGCATTTCAATATCTTTATTAAAATCATCATCTATTCCATGAATACCACCAGTATCAATTAAATTAAATTTTTTACCTTGATATTCAACAATTCCATATAAACGATCACGAGTAATACCAGGTTCACTTAAAATAATCGCTTTTTTTTCATTTATTAAGCGATTAAAAATACTACTTTTACCAACATTTGGTTTACCAATTAAGCAAACTGTTTTCATATAATCCCCCTAACTACACGTAAGATTTCCTTCTGTATCTACTTTGGTAGCAATTCTTTTATTTTTATAATATATAATGATTTCTAATTTATCTAGATACTTATCTTGACTGCTTGGATCAACTATACAACCTATATTATCACTAGTACTCCAAGACGTACAATTATTATTTTCATCTTTACTAAGACAAGTTATACAATTATTATCATTATCTTTATCTAAATAATCTGGTACTAAATCACTAATAATATAACTTTTACAAGGATATTCTTTATAATGTTTATTACTATAAATAACTGATCCTTTTATATCTTCACCAAAAAGATTTGCTGCCTTTTCAATAATTTCTACTTTTTTATCAAGCATATTTTTTTTAATACTATCAGTAATTGCCCCGATACTAGGAACAGCAATAGCAGTAACTATTCCTAAAAGCATAATAACTCCTAAAAGTTCAATTAATGTAAATCCCTTTGTATTCATCTTATCACACCCTATTTTAAATTATCAGCAATTATTTCTAGTACTTCATTTCTACCCTTTTTGGTAATAGTAGAAAAAGGTATAAAAGTATCATTTTCACTTAACTTCAAAGTTTCTTTTATTAACTTATCTTGTTTAATTCGACTATTTTTAGGTACTTTATCATATTTAGTAGCTACTATTTTAATATTTAAATTATAATACTTTAAAAAATTATACATTAAAATATCATCTTCGGTTGGTTTATGACGATAATCAATTAATAAAAATACACATTTTAAATTTTCTCTGGTTTGTAAATAATTTTCAATCATAATACCAAATTTTTTTTGCGTTTCTTTGGCTACACTAGCATAACCATAACCAGGGACATCTACTAAATAAAATTCTTTATTAACTAAATAAAAATTTAATGTTTGAGTTTTACCTGGTTTAGATGAAGTTCTAGCAAAATTTTTTCTTTCAATTAAAGTATTAATAAAACTACTTTTACCAACATTACTTCTACCAAGTAATAAAAATTCTCTTTTATTATCAGTTGGGTATTGACTAACACGGATAGCAATAAGTGGTTCTTCAACTGAATCAATTTGCATAATAATCACCACTTAAATTATATATTAATATCTAAATATTTGCAAATTCATCTAAAAAATTACTTTTTATGTTTATTTTTTTTAGCTTTATTTTTCTTATTTTTACTATGGTCATATAATATATCAGTTTTTAAAATTACAAACAATAAAAGTATTAATAATACAACATATAATATAATAGCTTCCCGACTATCATTTATTACATATAATATTGAAACTACTGAGAATATAATATTAATTAAATATATTATTAAAATACTAATTCGGGGTGAAAAATTAAGTTTTAATAATTGATGATGAAAATGTTCTTTATCTGGTGTAGCAATACTCTTATGTTTTAAAAGTCTTCTAAGAATTGCCATTCCTGTATCAATTATAGGAATAGATAAAACCGTTATTGGAATTACTAATGAAGTTAAAGTTGCTACTTTAAATCCTAAAAGAGCAATTATGGAAATCATAAAACCTAAAAATACACTTCCAGTATCACCTAAAAATATTTTAGCTGGGGGAAAATTATAAACTAAGAAACCAAGGGTTGCTCCTAACATTATTAAAGCTAAAATTATATCTAAACCACCTATTTTATTTAATATAAACGCAATAATAGCTATTGTTACAAAATAAATTGAACTAATACCACTACATAAGCCATCTAATCCATCGATTAAATTAATGGCATTAGATATTGCTAAAATAAAAAATGTTGATAAGGCATAACTTGTAACTAAATTAAATTTTAAATTAAGTCCTAAAAATGTTATTTCTGTAAAATATATTTGCCCATAAATAACGACAATTAAAGCTGCTACTGTTTGTACTATAAATTTATATAATGCTCTAACAGGTTTAATATCATCGATAATACCAACTATAACAATTAAAAATGAACCAATTAAAATGGATAACATTTGCGTTGTTACATCGCCATATAAAACATAGCCAATCAAAAATGAGCCAAAAATAGCTAAACCACCTAATCTCGGAATAGGTACTTTATGAATTTTTCTTTCATTAGGTATATCTAAGGCATTAATGTGATAAGCTACTTTTTTAGCAATAGGAACTAAAATGACACTAACTAAAAAAGTTACTAATACTATTTCAAATATATTGTGATTATTAATCATCCAATTCATAATTTACTCCTAGTAACATTATATATTAATCTGCTTAATGTTTCAATTAAAAAAAGAAAGAATTAAATCTATTTCTTTCTTCTCTTACGTTTCTTATCTTCCTCTAAAATATTATAAGTTTCCGTATTTTCATCTTCATCTACTATTTCAATATCATTGGGTTTCTTTTCTTCTTTTTTTATTTTCTTTTTATCATTCTTAATTTCTTCTATACTATTTTTCTTTTGAACTTGATGTTTTTTTGAACTAAGTTTTATTATGCAAATTAATGCTAATAATAATCCTATGCCAAATGCTACTATTACATAAAAATATGTTTTATTTAATTTAACCATATTATTTATCATATCACTATCATATAAACCAAAAGTTTTATTTACTGTATCATAAACATAAAAATCTTTTTTACCAGTAGCTACATTCATGCCATAAACTACATAAAATTTAGAATTATCATTTGATTTAAATACTTGATAACTATTTCCATCTATTTTTTCATTATATTTTTTTAAACCATTTAATTTACCATTATATTCTAAAACTATAATATTTAAACTTGTACCAATTACTTCATTATATTTAGTATATTTACCATTTTCATATATAAAACTCTTAACTGTACCATCACTACTTTTTAAACCTACTAAGGTATATTTAGTTTTATCATTATGACAAGCAGGTACTACTATATCATTTATTGTTACTTCACTTTCGGTATATAAATTAGGGCATTGATATACATCTCGAAGTTTAACAACAGTATAATCTATATTATTTACCTTAACATTAATAGGATTTTGATCAATAACATTAATAATTAATTTATAGGTTTTCTCACTACCATTTTCAGCTTTAACCACAATAGACACTTCATTAGTTCCGGGAATAAGTTGAACTTCACCATCACCACTTAAACTTGCTTTACCATCATTTTTAGTGGCTATGACATTAACCATCGTTGTTCCCTCAGGAACAGTTACACTATATTCTAAGGTATCTTTATTAAATTCTGGGGTTATTTCATAACCTTCTACGGCTAAGGCTTTTAAATTATTATCTTTGGAATAAGAAGCTTCTAATTGCTCTTGGGTAATAATACTAATTTGTTTAGAACCAGGGCTTAAAGAAATAGCACTCATATCATCAAAAGCATAAGCTTCATAATTGCCAATTTTTAAAGTAGTCGTTCCTGTTTTTTGCGCTTGAAATGTAAAAGTATATTTTTTTAATTTTATTCCTGATGTAACGACATTAGCCATTTTATTACCACCAGCCTCAGCTGAGGAAGATGTAAGTTTAAGATAACTACTATCATAATCCAATGACATACTCCAACTACCAATAGAAGTACTACTAGATAAAGTAACTGTTACAGTTATTTTATTACCTTTAACAACTCTATTAGTACCACTTATTGATACACTACCAGAGGCAGCATTAACAAATAATGGACAAATTAAAATAGCTAAAAAACTAATTATTAAAAATTTAATTTTTTTCATCATAATTCCTTTCTATTATTGAACAATTACATAAGTTCCTAATATATTTTTTTGCACTTGTAATAAATCTAAGGCATTAATTTTGCCATCACCAGAGGTATCAGCAGCCAAAGAATAAGCACCATTTAAAGCATAAGTTCCTAATATATTTTTTTGTACTTGTAATAAATCTAAGGCATTAACATTACCATCACCAGAGGTATCACCACGAACTATAACATTTAATGTCTCATTAGTTTCAGCATTTTGAACTGTAACAGTAAAGCCTGTACCAATATTTCCATCAGCAACTACATTACCACTAGCATTTTTAATTGTTACTGTATTAGCACCAGCAATACTTTCAAGAGCACTTTTGATACTTGCTACTGAACTATTAGGATTAATTCCCGTTATATAATTACTAGAATATTTAAAACCACTACTAACAACAATTGTACTTATAGAAAGTTTAGATGGATCATTATTATCAGGTGTAGTAACTGCTCCACTTGATGCTGTATAATTAGAATTATCCATATTATTATAAACAGGAATATAAAATATGTAGGCATTTCCTAGTATACCTAATTTATTATAAGAATTATATGTTGATTTAGCTTCACTTGATGGTGCAGCAATATTAGTCATATATTGATGACTATAAACATTGCCATTACTTGGAGCTACATTATATTTTTGCAAATATCCGGAATATTGACCTTGTAAAATATAACCTGAATAAATACTATCAGCTCCTCCTTTTAGGGCATTTTCCAAACCATACCAACCATGATTTACGGCATAAGACAAGCCACATTCAGTTGGACTTTTTCCCGTAGCACAAGTATCACTAACTCCATAATTATAAAAATTGTAATAATTTTCAAAACCTGGATATATACCACTATATAGATTATACTCAGATGTTTTAGCTCCTAATTCTTGTAAAACTCTACCAGCAATAAAAACAGGGCTTACATTAGATAATCTTCCTGCTGTAACTAAGGCTCCACCAAAATCATGTCCTAATTCCACATGATATTTATAAAAAGCAGCATGATCAATTATGTCGATGGCTGCATCACGATAAATTCCAGCCAAAGCTTCATTAAAACCTAAATGTTCAAATTGAAATATATATTTTTCATTAAACCAATTTCTAGGATCCATATAATAAGCAACTGCACTTGATGAGGCAGGATACCAACTTGACGAATAAGGATTTCGACAAGAAGAATCAACATTGGAAGGATCACTACTTTCAATGTAACTAGTACCACATTCACTTTCTTTATTAACGGCAGTACTCCAATCAAGACCAGTTATAATTGATTGAAATTGCCAACTAGGATATTTAGCTTTTAAAGCACATAATCCTGGCCAATAAGTAGCAGGAAAGCCAGCAATAGAAAGTTCTTGCTCACAGGCACTTGTAGGAACTGTATTATAAACTATTTCTTTTTTTTCTACGTATTTAGCACAAACATAACCAGAAGCACTACCTTCATAATATATTTTATACCAGCCCTCTTCACAACCACCTTCATCAGGATAAAGAGTATCACTTACCATATTATATTCAGCATTTTTAACAAGAATTTTAACTTCACTATAATTAGTACCTGGCCCTTGTCTTAAATTAACACTTGAACCAGTTATTTTAGCTCGATAAGACATAGCAGAACAAATATGAATATTTAAAACAAACGTAATTGCAATTAATATAAGATATTTTATATATTTATTTATCATGCTACACCTACTTTCTTATTAATTTTACCATATTTTTGCATATTATTTACATAAGTAAGTAAATTTATAATAAATATTTCCATAATCTTGACATTTTTTGTCTTTTATTTTCATAAAAGTTATATTATAATATCATTTAATAAAAAAGGGATGAATTTATATGGGGAAAAGGTTTGATGGAATAGATATATTCTTTATTATAGTTATATCATTATATTTTATAACTTTAATTATTTTTATCTTTACATTTTTCGATTATTATCAAATTAAAAATCACAAATTAGTTTCTAAAAATATTACACCTAAAAAGAAAAAGAGTAAAAATAAGAAAAAGAAATCTAAAAAAGTTATTGTTAACAATAAAATTAAAAAGAAAACAAATTCTAAGCCCAAAAATACAATTAAAAGTAATAAGAACAAAATTAATAAAAAAATTGTGAAAAATAATACACCAAAGAAAAAAATTAATTACAAAGCTAATGTTTCGTATGTTAAAAATAATCCCCAAAGATATAAAACGCTAAAAACTAATTCTAAAAAAAGAAAAGTATAGATTTTACATTATGTATATTATCTAAGATTTTTATATAATAAAAAAGTAATAGAGGTTATCTATTACAATTTATATAATTTGTTTTTTCTTTTTACTATTAAGTAATAAGTTAAATATACAATTACGCCAATTAATGTAATTATTCCAATTGTCATTGTTCCAGTTTGAACACTATCTGCTTTTTGATCTACATATTCATCTTTTTTTATTTCTTCTTTTGGAATTTCTTCTTTTGGCACTTCTTCGTTAGAATAATTTAATGTTAAATTCACTTCCATATCTTCTGATACACCTGATGTACTTGGCATTCCTGTTTTATAGACATAACTTATATTTTTTACTTCTTT
>CANQVV010000002.1 GCA_947627385.1 uncultured Bacilli bacterium | reverse complement strand
ACACATAAAAATCTCTCAATTCAGCTTAAATACTGAGTTTGAGAGATTTTGCTTTTTAAAAAGTGTTTAAGTTGAGAATATATTTGATACTTAGGGTAAACAATTAATATAACTACTTTACATTCAATAATAGCAATAATAAAGTACAAAAAAACCATAACTAGTATGGTTTCTATTTACATTTTGCTTAAATTAACAAACACAATCAACATAAGTATCTGATAAACATCTAATAGCGCATAAACAGCCACAATCCATTGTAAAGAATGAGTTAGTTGTAACATATGGATATAGTGAAGTTGGATCAGTATTTTCGGCAAGAACTCTAAATGTACAACAATTTCCTTCTATTTTTTCAACTCTAAATACTGTTGAACAATTTGCACCAATTGGTTGTTCACTACAATTTGTAGTTACATCTTTGGTTATAGGCATACTCCAAGGTGTACCATTACCGCAACAAGTATAAAGCATTACCGGACGTGTGTTACAAACTAAACAATTACTTCCTCCACCAAGCATAGGTCTATCACAAGTGTCTAAACAATTATCTGGACAAGCATTTTCTTGTAATACTAAGATAATACTTAAAATTTCATTAATACAATTTCCAGCATTATTTGAATTATTTGAATTATTATTCATTATTTCACCCTTTCATGTATTCTCATTATTAATTTATGTTTAATTTTTAAAATAGTGAGTACAAAGTAATTTTTATCTTTTGCTTTTATTTATTACTATTTTATAGTATAATTATTATGGGTGATAAATTTGAATACAGCACTACAATATATTATTATTGCCATAGTGATTCTTATTATTTTAGCTGTTGCTATTAAACTTACAAGAAAAGATTTTGCAATAAAAGAAAATAAATTAATAAACTATCTTGGTGGCAAAGATAATATAGTTAATGCTGAATGTAATATGAGTAGATTTAAAGTTATATTACATGATGTTAAAATAGTTGATAAAGATGCTATTCAAAAATTAGGAGCTAAGGGAATTGTAGAAATAGATAATCAACTTAAAATAATTTTTGATAGTAATGCTAAGCAATTAAAAAAATATATTGACGAAATCGTTTAATATATTTTTTTATTTTAAATTTTTTCAACATCTAATATGTCAACTATCTTGATAAGTTCACCATCCATTGTAATTAAATCAGTACTAGTTTTACCTACAATCACTTTATCCACAGTTTTATCATTTAGGGTTATTCTTACTTTACTTTTATAAACATGAGAAGTTGATGCAAATATATTATTAATCTTTTTTATTACACTTAAACTATCTTTCTTTACTACTTCCCGATCATTTCCATAAAAAAATTCTTGATCATTATTAATATTTTCAGCTATTTTATTAGCAAATACATGTGGTAAATCTTTCATTATATACCTCCACCATATTTTATGATAAAAATCTAATTTTGAAACATAATAATATTATGAAGATTTTAAAACATAAAAACTTATTATTATTTATTCCTTTACTTATTTTAAATATAATAAGTCTTTTTAATATGCTTAATGCTAAATTAATTAGTCCAGTTTATCAAAATGCTTTTTATAAACAACTTATTTGGTTTATTTTAGGTTATTTTATTATTTTTATAATTCAAAAAATTAATTTAAAAAAAATATTTAAATATGCTCCATATATTTATATTTTTTCTATTTTTCTGCTTTTACTAGTTTTATTTGTTGGTGATAATGTCAATGGTGCTAAATGTTGGATTAATATCTTTGGTTTTTCTTTTCAACCAAGTGAAATTGCTAAATTATCATTAGCTATTTATTTAGTAGAAATAGCCACTAAGGCTAAATTAAAGAATCCATTAGATGAATTTAAATTATTATTAAGGTTAGTTTTAATAACTTTAATACCTTCAATATTAGTTTTTTTAGAACCTGATACCGGAGCAATTATTAATTTTTTAATTATTCTTTTAGTAGTAATCATGGCCTTAAAATTAAATAAATGGTGGTATATATCTTTTTTTAGTTTTGCTACATTTAGTTTAGCAACCTTTTTTATTCTTTACTTTTTTTATCAAGATTTTTTAATTAAAATAATTGGTACATCATTTTTCTACCGAATGGACCGTTTAATTAACTTTGCAAGTGGTAATTCATATCAGTTAAAAAATGCCCTAATAACTATTGGTTCTTCTTCATTTTGGGGTGTTGGTTTAAATAAAATTCTTTTATATATTCCTGAGGCCCCGACTGATTTCTTTTTAGCATTTTCAATTGGCAATTATGGCCTTATTAGTGCCATAATAATCTGTATATCATTTATAATAATCGATATATATTTAATGCATATGACTAATAATTCTAAAAGTACAAAAATTAAAATATTCAGTTATTCTTATTTAAGTATATTTATTTTTCATCAAATTTATAATATTTCTATGAATTTAGGATTATTACCTATTATGGGTATACCTTTACCTTTTCTTTCTTATGGAGGAACTAATACACTAATAAATTACTTATTTTTAGCTATTATCTTAAAATTATTAAAAACAAAATAACATTATTAGACATAATTTTAACACATAAAAAAAAGACTAATTTAATAGCCTTTTTTGTTATTTTATTAAATATAAGTCATTACTGTAAATAATACTAGTAATATTACTAATATTGCTAAAACAAACATCCAGATATATTTAATCCAACTCTTATAATCTATTTTTAAATAAGATAGACCAATTAGTAGAATAGCACTTGTTGGAATACATAAACCAACAAAACCATACATAGTTGTAAATATAGTATGAATTACTGGAAGTTTATCAGCAAAAGTAGTTGTAAAGTAAGGTGCTACTATTAATCCAGTTAAAGCAAAATCTCCATGGAAGATATTAGCTATTAAAGCATCTAATGCTGTTAAATATGGATTAAAGGCACTTAAATTTTTAAACATAAAATTAGTTATTGTTGGAACAAATGGACTAACATAAGCTGCAACCATTAAAATATATGTACCAATGAATAAACCAATAGGTAGAAGAAATTTCTTTATTCCTTCTCCTGCACCTTCAAGATAATCATTAAGTCCTACTCTACCTACAAGGGCAATTAAAATGCTAAATACAAATAAGATAGTAGAACCAATATGAATATCCTCTGTCCAAGTACCAAATGCCGAAGCAAGTGAACCTAATATTGTTCCAAATGGTGAAAATTCACCTATTTTTAAACCGATTAATTTTTCATGGAAAGTATTAAAAATTGTAATACCAAAGTCAGCTTCCCAAGCAATGTAACCTAAAACAATAAAGATAAACATTATTATTAGTAAAGTTGCCACAGGCCAAGCTTTTGCTTTTTTATCCAATTTTTCTACTTTAAATGGATCACTTTCTAATTCATTTAATTTTTTATCTTTTAATACTTTTTTAGCATGTAGAACAGTAAAGAAATTAAATAAAACAAATGCTACTACTAAAACAATTAAACGATATAAAATACCTGTTGTAATTGTAGCAGTTACATATTGATTAAACCAATATAATCCTTCTGTTCCATAAGTTGCTCCAAGTACACCAATTAATATTGAACCAAATGTAGCACAAAAAGCGGTAATCTTATCTAATTTCATAGATAAAAGTACTGATACCATAAATGGTACAAATATTAAAGTAATAAATGTTTGAGAAAACATTGAAGCAGATGCTGTAAATAAAAGTGATGAAATCAAAATAGTTAAAATTTCTTTTCCTTCTAATTTTTCAGCTAATCTCTTAACAAGTTTTTTATAACCCTCACATTTACTTAATACACCATAAAAGGCTCCTAAGGCTAATAAGAAAATAATCTTATCAGTTGAAAAACCTATGGCGTAATATATCAAGTTTGGTATATCGGTAATACCTTCTTGATGCATACCAGTTCCATAGAACTCGGCACCTTGGTAATATCCATACTCAAAAATCCAAGTTAATGCGATAGCTAAGCCAATAAATAATAAAAGCCATTTTGCTAAATCATTTTTCTTAGATTTTTTAATAATGAAAAATCCACCAAGAATTGCTAAAAGCAATACAACTACTAGACCAATAATTTGAGCTATTGTCATTTTTTACTTACCTCCTAATAAAATTATAACACTAGAAAAAATAAAAAAAAAGCATTTTATTGCTTTTTCCTTTTAAATTCGTTTATTAATCTTTTGGCTTCATAGTCGGGAATAAAATTACATCCCTAATTGAATCACTTTCAGTAAATAACATCACAAGTCGATCAATGCCATAACCTATTCCCCCAGCTGGTGGCATGCCATATTCTAAGGCTTCAATAAAGTCCATATCAATATCATTGGCTTCTTCATTGCCTAAGTCTCTCTCTTTTAGTTGATTTTCAAATCTTTCTAATTGATCAATTGGATCATTTAATTCTGTATAAGCATTAGCAAATTCTTTGCCACCAATAAACAATTCAAATCGTTGGGTAAACCTTGGATCATTTTCATCTTTTTTAGTTAATGGACTAATTTCAATGGGATGACCATATAAAAATGTTGGTTCAATTAAAGTTTCTTCTACATATTTTTCAAAGAATAAATTTACAATATGACCATAAGATTTTTGATGTTCTTCCACTGGTATATCGTGTTTTTGAGCAAGTTCTAAGGCCTCTTCTAAACTCATTTCTTTTTTAAAATCAATACCTGTTACTTCTTTAATAGCATCAACCATACTAATTCTTTTCCATTTACCATCTAAATGAATTTCATTGCCATACCAATTATAAGTCATTTTACCAAAAACTTCATTGGCAATAGTTTGATACATATTCTCCGTTAAATCCATCATACCTTCTAAATCAGAATAAGCTAAGTATGCTTCCATCATTGTAAATTCTGGATTATGTTTAGGATCCATTCCTTCATTTCTAAAAGTCCGACCAATTTCATAAACAGCTTCCATACCACCAACTAAAAGTCTTTTTAACGGTAGTTCTAAGGCAATTCTTAGATACATATCTAAATCAAGGGTATTATGATGGGTAGCAAATGGACGAGCAGCAGCACCAGTTAAAAGAGTGGTTAAAATTGGTGTTTCAACTTCTACAAAACCTCTACTATCCATAAAATTTTGAATACAACGAATAATCTTTGGACGAATAAAAGCTATTTCTTTGGCTTTATCATTCATAATCAAATCAACATAACGTCTTCTATATCGTTCCTCAATATCTGTTAAACCATGGAATTTTTCTGGTAAAGGTTTTAAAGCCTTAACCAAATGAATATATTTAGTAGCATGAATTGTTAATGCCCCGGTATTAGTTTTACAAATCCAACCTGTAATGGCAATAATATCGCCTATATCACAAGATTTATAAAGTTCATATTCACTTTCACCAACATCACTAATACTAATATAAATTTGCATATTGCCAAATTTATCTTGAATATCCATAAATCCTGCTTTGCCACTTCTTCTTTTGCTCATAATTCGACCAGCAATAGTAACCTCATTTTTACTATTTTCTAATTCTTCTTTACTAAATGCTCCATATTTTTCTTTTATTTCCTTAGAATTACTAGTTATTTTTAAACTATGACCAAAAGGATCTAAACCTAACTTTCTTAAATTTTCAGCTTTTTCTCTTCTTACTAATTCTTGTTCTGTAAATTCACGCATAAATTACCACCTACGAAGATTATAGCATAAAAAAACAACCTTTCAAAGTAAAAGGTTGTCAATTTTAAAAGTTATTATATTTTATACATTTTTGATTTATTTCTAGTTGCTAAATATGCTCCGGTAGCAAGTACTGCTATACAGCCAAGAGCAATATAAGGTAATGTTGCACCAGTTTGTTTATTATCTGTTGGAGTATCAGGCGTTGGTTCATCAGGAGTAACTGTTAATTTTGCATCATCAAGAGCTACTTCAATACCACATCCTTCCATTCCAGATGGTTTGTAAGTGAAAGTAAATAAACTTCCTTCACCATTAACACCAGGAGATGCAAGAATTACTGTCCAAACACCATTACTTTCATTTTTATTGCTTACTGACCATTCAGAATCATTAGCATCCATTACATCAACTATTTCGGCTCCGCCTAATTCTGTTAATGTAACAGTTAAACTGGAAGCTCCTTCCTCATCGGTTATTGAATAACCAAGTGTACAAGTAATTACACCATTGGCATCAGCAGTACCACAATTTTTTGAAATAGCCACTGCGGCCTTAGCAGATAATGGTAAAAGTGCAACTAATGACATAACCATTAAACCAAATATTTTTTTCATTTTATCCTCTCCTACTCTCTATTATGTCAATATTATATCATAAAAATACAAAAATCTACATTTTTTTAAAACTTTTTTATTAAAATGTGTCAAATTGTGTTATTATAATAATAAGGAGTAGATTAAAGTGATTAAAATATTATTTCAAATAAAAGATAATAAACTATTTGTTCAAGAACGAAAAAGACTAAAAGTTGCTGAAAAAAACTTAATTAATACTAATGTCATTAGTCAAAATGAACTTCTTTTTAGTGATGAATATATTGCTAGTAATCAAAATCTTCTTCACAATTTTTTAAAAGAATTAATTAAAGATTATAATATTAATATTTTAGTTATTAAAGAATCTGAAATAGCTCCCTTAATTTTACAAGTAATTGCTAATATAAATAACATTAATACTCTATACTTATTAGAAGAAACAATTCTTACCTATAAAATATGTGAAAAAATTATAAAATCTAATAATATAAAATATGTATCTTTATATAATTTACCAACTTTTTTATTAGAAATGTTAGATAAAGCTAATATTACTGTGGAAAGTCGTAACGAAATATTATTTTCTAGTAAATTTATGGAAAATAATAATATGAATAATTTTTCATCCCTTTATTATAAAACAACAATTTATTTAGATTTACCTTTTAATAAAGAAGATGAAGATGATTTTATAGCTTTTATGAGTATCAATAAATATTTAAAGCATATATATGTCAACAAATTAAATAAAAATGATCTGGAAAATGTTTTAGATATCCTTTATTCATATAAATTAAAAAATATTAAAATTCATTTAGAACAAAATATAAATGATATTGAATTAATTGAATATTTGAAAAAAATAAATAAAAAGAATGCTCATACTAATGGCATAAAATTTGTTATTGATTATTCTGAAAAATATCTTGAAGATAATTTAATGAATCAAATTCATCTAAATACCATTAAAACTTGTATTTTTATTTCTCTTTTTATAGTAAGTTCTTTGGTCTTTTATGTATTTTATTCTAACTATACCTCAATGCAAAAAGTTGAAGATATAAAATCAGATATTGATAATTTAATTGCAGAGAATAAAGAAGAAAAGGAAGAAATACCTATTGAAGAACCGATTGAAAATACTAATGATGAACCTAATATCGAAGAACCAGTAGAAGAAAAATTAAATAATGATATTGTCAGTTTAAAAGCAATAAATGAAGATACAGTTGGTTGGCTTAAAGTAAATAATACTAATGTCGATTATCCCGTTGTCCAAGCCACTGATAATGATTATTACTTAAAGAGAAACTTTAAAAAACAAAAAGATAATAGTGGTTGGATATTTATGGATTATCGAGCTGATGCCGTTAATTTAAGTCAAAATACAATTATTTTTGGTCATAATATGTATTATAGTGGTGTTATGTTTGGCACATTATATAAAGTAAAACAAAAAAATTGGTATACCAAAGAAGAAAATCAAATAATTGAATTTGATACTATTAAAGAAAAATTAAAATGGAAAATATTTTCTATTTATGCAATACCAAATACTAACGATTATTTAATAGCTAATTTTAGCACCAAAGAAAAATTTCAAGATTTCTTAACACTTATTACTGATCGTAGTATTTATGTTTTTGATACACCAGTATCAACAGATGATAAAATATTAACATTATCAACTTGTTCTAATAATGGAAAAAATAGATTAGTTATTCATGCTGTATTATTACATGATTAACTAATCTTTTTTAAATATATTTTTCCATTTGTTCTAAATTCATTTGAATTCTAATATTATTTTGATCAAGTTCTAAGGCTTTTTTAGCATAATTATATGCTTCATGATAATATTTTAAATTAAAAGCACAAATACTTATAACATCATAAATAAAACTATTCCAAGCAAATTCTTCATTTATATAAGTTTCACTTTTATTTTCAATATTTAAAGCTCTTTTTAAATAATGATATGCTGTTGGATAATCTTGCATTTCATAATATATATAAGCAAGTTCTACATAAGCCTCTCTTAAATATGGGGCTTCTTCAATAGCATCTAAATACCATTTTACTGCTTCATCTATATCACCTTTGGCTTTATAACTCCTGGCAATAAAACGCATCGAAGCTGCTCTCTCATCTTTCCAAACAGCCTTATCCATTTGTAAATGTTTTTTTAAAGTTTCAATACATTTATCCCAATTTTTATAATACATATATTCTCTACCTAAATAATGCATATTACGATCATCTTCGGGATCTTCTTTGACACTTAATTCTAAAAGTGGCAAATAACTTTTTCGAGATTTTAATTTATCAGGATAATGATTTATAACTATATCTTTACATATTATTTCTTTTTCTTCACATAAAGGTGTTAATACTTCGTGAACTGGATGAGTCCATACATAACCATCACGACTATGAATTTTATTAGCTAAAAAAGTAGTAGCTGGATTACCATATTCATCAAAAGACCAATTATATGTATATCTAACCCTAGTTGTATCATCTTGCCATACATTTAATAATTTGTCTTTCCAACCTTTTTCAATTACTTCATCTAAATCAGTACAAACACATATATCATATGCTGCCGGTATTAATTTTAAAGCTTCATTTCTAGCTACATCAAAACGCCAAGGCTCAATTATTTTGGTATGAACATCAACTCCATATTTTTGAAGTAATAAAACCGTTTTATCAGTTGAACCTGTATCTAAAACCACTATTTTATCTGCTTCTTGCATTGAATTTACCCATCTTTCCACAAATTTTTCTTCATTTTTAGTTATCGCATAAACACAAATTTTATGTTTTTTCAAAACTTATCACCTAAAATATCTTATGCAAATATTTAAAAAACGAAATTCTGCAAAAATAAAAAAGCCTTAAAAGACTTTTTTATTTATTCTAAGCTGCGGCTCCGGCTGGACCTGTTGGACCTGTTGGACCAGTGGCTCCGATTTCTCCTTGTGGACCTGTTGGACCTGTTGGACCAGTAGCTCCGATTTCTCCTTGTGGACCTGTTGGACCTGTTGGACCGGTAGCTCCGATTTCACCTTGTAAACCTGTTGGACCAGTGGCTCCGATTTCACCTTGTAAACCTGTTGGACCTGTTGGACCAGTGGCTCCTACTTCTCCTTGTAAACCTGCTGGACCTGTTGGACCAGTGGCTCCTACTTCTCCTTGTAAACCTGCTGGACCTGTTGGACCGGTAGCTCCTTGTGGAATAGTTAAATTTAAAAAGAAATTAGGAGCTACTCCTGTAATACTTGCAGCTGCGGCGCTACCAGGTGCTCCGGTTGTAACTGTACCTATTTGTAATGTCATATTACCTGGAACAACATTTTGTTGAGCAATACAACAACAAGGACTAGGACGATAGTTTTTATTAAAATTTTCAATTATACATCTTGCTCTTTGAACGTTATTCATTTTCCCCTCCCATTAATAAATTATGTCAAGAAAAAACATTTGAAAAGTTCAAATGTCTATTTTAAAGATGTAGAGATTGATAACTATTTATTAAAGATGTTACAAAAGTATCTATTTCTTGTTTAGTAGTTAAATAAGATAAACTAATTCTAATACTACTTTTTGCTAAATCTTTATCATTAGTTAAAGCATAAACACTTTCACTCATACTATCTATATCACTACAAGCAGATTTAGTAGAAATAAATATATCATCTTTTTCTAAGGCATGCATTAAAGTTTCTGCTTTTATACCTTTAACACTAATATTTAAAATATGGGGAATACAATCATCATTACTATTTATTTTAATAAAATCATATTTTTTTAACTTTTCTTTTAAGTAATTATTTAATTCAACAACATAATTATATTTTTCATTAAAATTCTCATAAGAAAGTCTTAAAGCCTTGGATAATGACGCAATTAAAGGATGAGCTGGGGTTCCACTTCGATAAATAGTTGTCGATTTGCCACCATGAATAAGAGGTATTAATTCAATATTATTTTTTTTAATCAAGCAGCCAATTCCCTTTAAACCATAAAATTTATGAGCTGAAAAAGAAGCTAAATCAACATTAGTTAAATCAACTTTTATCTTTCCGATTGCTTGGGTTAAATCAACAAAATAAAAACAATTATAATTTTTTAACAAAGATCCAATCTCTTCAATATTTTGTCTAATACCAATTTCACTATTAATAGCATTAACAATAACTAAAATAGTATCTTTCCTAATTAAAGATTTTAAATTATCTAAATCAATTAACCCATTTACTTTACTTTGAACATAATCTATTGTAAATCCTAATTTTTTTAAATAAAGCAAGGTTTCATTAACCGAAGAATGTTCATATAAAGTACTAATGATATGCTTACCTCTATTTTGATACTTTAATGCTAAGCCTTTTATAGCCAAATTATTAGCTTCACTAGAAGAACTAGTATAAATAATCTCGGCATCTTTTATATTTAAAATACTCTTTATTTGCATTGAAGCATTTTCAATTAAATTATAAGCATTAAAACCTAATTTATGTAAAGAGTTAGCATTACCGACAAAATCTATGGAAGCTTTATTAAATGTATCTAATACTTCTTTATTTACAGGAGTTGTTGCTGAATAATCTAAATAAATCATCTTCATCACCCGCCTAAAATTATAACAAAAGTTTAAAAAAAATGAAACCTTTTTAAGGGTTTCATTTATTAGCATAAGTACAAGTATATTTTAAAGTATTTTTGAAGTATTCACCAATAGTTTTATATGTTGCCATATTTTCAGCACCATACTCTTCTAATACCTCAGTATTATCACGCTCACTTGTAATAATTATTTGTTTTTCATTTTCAATAAATTCAATATCATTTTCGAATTCATTATCTTCTATTTTTACTTTTTTATTTTTTTGATATTCTTCTAATAATTTATTAAATGCTGTTTCATCACTAAATGTATAAGTAATTATCTCATAAGTAATATTACCATAAGCATTACCATTATTATCAACTATGGCAAATCTTTCACTAACTTGTTTTTTTGCTCCTAAATCTTGAACATTTTGTTCATTAGCACTACAAGTATAGAAACCTTTTAAACGATGTTCAAGAACATATAATTTGCCTTTAATTTCAGCTGATTTATTATTACTATCAGTTACTTTTAAGTCAATTTCATGAAATCCAAATTCATTATCATCAATTAATTTTTGAGCAGCCTCAGCATCTACTAATTCAAAAGTTAAATCACTATCTTCCTTAGCAAACTCACTAGCTTCTAAGGTTTCACCTTTCATTTTATAGACAACATTTGTATTAACAACTAACTCACTATTATCAAATATTGTAATCTTACCAGTTTTACTAATTTCACCACAAGTAATAGTATATGTATAAACACCTACTTTATTTTGGTCTACCTCTTTGGTATTTAAACTACAATTTGTTGATTCTGTACCACTAATTGTAGCATATTCAGTTATATTAGTTGATAAGCTTTTGCCAATTTCTACTTCTAAATCCTTAGTATTTATAGAAATTCCTGCCGGAGCTTTTTTAAATATTTCAGTATAATTTAAAATATAATATGTTCCAAAACCAACACCAGCTAAAACAACTAAAATTATTATAATAAACATTAATTTATTTTGTTTTTTCTTTGGTTCTTTTTCTGGTTCAAATGAAACCGGAGGAGTTATACCAATTACATTAGGATTAGTAAAACCTGTACCTGTTGTTGGATTATTAGGCGTTACTTGGTTAGGATCCATTGGTGGAATTGGTGGTAATCCATTAGGATTATCATTAATTGGCTCTATTGGTGGTACATTTACACCAACACCAAGATTTGGTGCCATTTGCGCATTATTATCTAATGTTTCACCTAATGGTTCAGCTGCTGAAATCGGTGCTGGTTCTATTGGTGGAACTGGTTGGGCTTCACTTGGTACCGGATTTGGCACTGCTTGATTTAAATTATTAGCATTCAAATCGTTAGCAGGTGGAACTGGCATTGGATTAGAAACTGGTTCAGGTGCAACGGGTGGCACTGATGGTGCTGGATTTACACCTCCTAATGTTTCAGTATTCATACCATTATTTACTGGTGGTATTGGTTGTGGATTAACCGGATTATTATCCGTACTTCCTAAAACTGTTCCATTCATATTATTATCATTATTCATAATCTATGGCCCCTTTTACTACTATATCAATTATAACTTTAATTAAATAATTTTTCAACTAAATTTTTAAATTCTTCCCCCCTAGTCTCAAATTTGTCATATTGATCCCATGATGCACTAGCTGGTGATAATAAAACAGCCTCGTTGTTTTGAACATTTTTTTGAATTTCTAACATTGCCTTTTCTAGTGTAAAGGATTTGAAACAAGGTATATTTTTTTCTTGGGCATAAGCAATTACCCGATCTGTTACCTCTCCAATAGCATATATATATTTAACTTTGTTTATTTCACTATCAAGTTCTCTAAAATTCTGACTTCTTTCCATTCCTCCCAATATTAAATGAACTGGCTTATTCATTGTTTTAAGAGCAATAAGTGTTGAGGTTGGATTAGTAGCTTTTGAATCATTATAAAATTCTATTGGTGTATTGCTATCTACAACTTCTATTCGATGTTCAACCCCATTAAAATTTTGAAAATATTTATTGATTATTTTTTTATCAAAGGCAAATTGTTTTAAAACCATTAAAGAAGCTAAAATATTTTCATAATTATGTTCACCTTTAATTTTTATATCACTTATTTTAATAATTAATTCTTTATCAAGATAAATACCTTCATTATTATAATAATTTTTACTATCATTAAAATACATTTTTGTTGATTTAATATCTTTTGTAAGTTCTATACTATCTTCATTTTTAGCATTAAGAATTGCAAGATCTTTTATCGTATGATGATTAAATATCTTCTTTTTAACATTTTTATAATTTTCATAATTACCATGAAAGTCTAAATGAGTTGGACACAAATTAGTTAAAACGCTTATATCTGTTTTAAAATCTTGAAAATTATATAATTGATGATCAGAAATTTCTAATACTAAAACATCAGTTTCTTTAACATCATTAACTATTTGACATAAAGGATAACCAATATTTCCTCCTAATTTAACAGGAACATGATGCAGTTTAAGTAAATCACTAACAATTGTTGTAGTAGTTGTTTTACCATTAGATCCCGTTATTCCGATAATTTTAATATTCTTTGGTAAATAATGATATGCTACTTCCATCTCATTAACAACAGGAATATTTAATTTAAGTGCTTTTTGAACACATGGTTGACTTGGCTCAATACCAGGATTTTTTATAACCAAATTAAATGTTTCATCTAAAATTTCAGAGCCATCAGCACTTTGAATAAAATTAACAGGCATTTCTTTTAATTCTGTTAATTTTTCTGGTTCAGGATTATTTTTATCTATAACAACTATTTCATTTTTATCTTTTAATAATTTAGCAGCATAAAATCCACTTTTTGCTAAACCTAAAATTAATATTTTTTTATTTTCTAACATCAAATCACCTTTTCATAATAAATTATATACTTAAATATGAAAAAAAAGCAATATTGCTTTTTTTTCACTTAACCTTTTTCTCAAAAATTAATCCATAAAATTATTTTTCTTTAATTTTTTTAATACTATAACTAACACTACTATACTACCAATTAGTAAACTTATAATAATTATATTAAATGGTGTATTAGTTGATGGATTTTCAATTGTCGAATCTACATTATTTTCATCATTTTTATCCTTTTCAGGTTCTACTGGGATATCAGGTTCACTTGGTTCTTCTGTATCTTCAACTTCTATTAAGATTGGCTCTTTATAAATATTTTTAGATAATGAAATTTCCCCCGTTATATTTACAATAAAAGTATATTGTTGAGTATCAGGACTTTTACTATCATTTAAAGTAAATGTAAAATATTCTGCTAAATCTGTATAAGCTTTTTCTAAATCAGGATAATCACTTAAAAATTCTTGGAAATTATGACAACTTTCAATTACCCAAATTAGCATACTTCTAACATATATTTTATATTTTTCTTTAAAATTACCATAATTATCATTATAATTATTTGTATGATTGCTCCAAGAAAAATCCCATTTATTACCGATTACCTTTTTTTCTTGATCATAATTAAACTGTATAGTTTCTAATGTATTTCCACTTTGAACATATAAATATAAATAATTATTTAATTCACCTGCCCAAATCTTAATATCACCATTTAGATATTGTTTTAAATCATTTTTTACTGTATCTGTATAAGAACCATTATTTATAATATTTGCTAATTCATTTAAAGTCACATATTGATTATTTAAATTACTCATTTTCTTTATAATAAAATTTTGCTTTACATCTTTGTTCCCGTCATTATAACTAATTGTCACAACATTATCACTACTTTTATTTCCAACAATATAACAAGTATTATTATTAGAGAAGATTAAAACATTATCATCAGTGGTTTGACAGTTTTTAGCATTAGATATTATATATTCTTCTCCAATTTCCAAAGTAATAACTGAGGCTTTAACTTTGAGTGTAGAAAATAACATAAGTAAAAAGCTTATAACAAAAATACTAAAAAATTTCAAAAGTTTCGTTTTAAATAATTTCATTTTTTACTCCTATCTTATTTATATAAATATTATATATCAAAAACTATCTAATATACAAGAGGATAATTTAACATAATAGACATTTTATAATTTATTTAGTAAAATATATTAATAGGAGTAAATAAATGAAAAAAAAGAGCTTAGAAACAATTAATTTAATTTTCATAATCGGTTGCTTATGTGTCATTTTTTTAACTAAAGTTCTGCTATCTTGTTTCTTCGTTCCTTTTTACATCTATTCAATTATTTTATATTTATTAGCTTTAATAGCAATTCCTCTAGTAATAGTTAATTTTCATACTTCTAAATATAATTTTAAACGTTTAGATTTAATAATAATTCTACTGATTATAATTGCTTTATTGGCAACTTTGCTATCTAAATATAAATTAACTAGTGTTTTTGGCTATCTTAATAGATATGAAGGTTTATTAACACTTTTAAGTTATTATACATTATTAGTATTATCTTCTTTTGTAAATAAAAAAAAACATCAAATGATTATTGATGTTATTATTATACTTGGCATACTACAAATTTTTTATGGTTTTTTAGAAATTTTTAAAATTGTACCATCTCCGTATGATTCAACTCAGTTTGTTAAAGGTTTAGAAGGTAATTCAAATTTTTTTGGTATCCAAATGGTTATCTGTTTTTCCTTATCATTATTTTCTTTAATTACTTATAAAAATTTAAAATATTTATTATTTACTATTATTACTATAATTGGAATTTTTTTATCAGGTTCAATGGGCACTATACTAAGCAGTTTTATTATTTTCATTAGTGGAATTATTTATTATATTCATCAAAATAAAATCAGAAAAAAAATAATTATTGGTTTTATTGCCTTGTTAATTACAATTATTTTAATCATTGGTTCTATTATTAATTTTGTTTTTAACAATAATGTTTATAAAGATATAAAAAATTTATCTTATCAAGCATATGATATTATTGTTAATCAAAATTTAGATAATAGCTATGGTAGCAGAAGAATCTTTATTTGGAAACATACAATAAAGATTCTTCCTAAATATATTATTCACGGAATAGGTATTGATTGTTTTGCATATGCTTTTCCTAATGATTCAAAAGAAATGAAAAATAATGGCTTTATTGATAAAGCTCATAATGAAATATTGCAAATGTGTGTTACAGAAGGTATTTTTAAACCTATTTTGTATTGCATTTTAATATTTTATTCATTAAACAAAAGAAAAAATCCTATTTTAAAATCAGCAATACTTGGTTATTTCATTCAAAGTATGTTTAGTATAAGTACTATCACTATTGCTCCAACTTATTACATTATTTTAGGCCTTGTTAATAATCGGAATATTTAATCATTAATAAATTTATCTAACTTAACAAATTGATTATCTGCTTTATTGGCTAAATCTTTTCTCATTTTATTTGATATTTTAATAAACTTCAACTCTTTAATATTTATCTCTTTTAATTTATCTAATTTAATAGCATATTTTTCATAGCCTAATTCTTCTAAAACTGTTAATAATTTTTGGTGATAAATTATCGGTAAAGTTGGTACACCATAACTTAACCCTAAAACTAAACTATGAAAACGAGTGGCAATTAATTTAGAAGAAGTTTGAATAGCGTTAAGCATTACATCCATATTAGTATTATTATAGGTAATAATTTCTATCTTACTTTTATTATTTTTGTTTATATTTTGCATTATTTCTTCAATAATTTTATTGTCTTTTAAAGCTTCACTAAATGCTAATAATCTAATTTTATAATTTTTAGAAATATAACTATTAATTATTTTAGTTAAAAATTTTATATAATCAAAATTATATGATTTAGTTAATTTTAAAATTTTTAAATTAACTACGGAAATGGCTAAAATTTTTTCTTTTGATTCATTTAAACTATTATTATTTGCTATTTTAAAAACCATATCTGGGGCATATCTCACGCACTTTAAATCATGAAATTTTTTATAAGAGTACAAATCCCGAAAACAAATATCTTGCGCATAATTTAGAATTCTTCTAACTTTTAAGTAATATTTTTCCGTATTACATGGCCCAAAACTAGGATTAATTATAAATAATTTTTTGTTTTTTATTAACCATTTTTTATATAGATTAAAAAGTGATAAACTTCCAAATTGTTCATCAAATAATGACCCGCCCAAAATAATAACTGCATCAACATTCTTTATTTTCATATCACTTATTTTAAAGCCATTAAATAAAACTGCGGTAAGTTTATTAAAATTTTCCATGAAAGTGTTAACTTTAATTAATTGTAAATTTTTAATATGTTTATAGTACTTAGCATATTTTTTATTAATACAGATATAAAACTGACAATTAGGATATCTATGTGTCAATAGATTAAGAAATAAATCATCCCCCAAATTTCTTTTAAAATATCCAACTATATATATTTTTCTCATTAAAATTAATGATCCTTTCTAAAAGTTATTTTAACATGTTTAAATTTTATTTAAAAGTTATTTATATAAAAAAGTAATAGAAGTTACCTATTACTAAATGTATAATTTATTTTTATTTTTAAAGTTATCTATAATACCATCACTTTCAGGTATTATGATTACTTTATTTTGTTTCAAAGTTGCGGGAACATCAATAAGTCTTTGATTACTTGAACCTCTAAACAATAATGTTAAATCCTTTTTAGCAATTTCAAATTTACCATCAACTAAAACATCTATATATTTTAAAAATTCTAAATATATTGGTTTATCTTGGGCAAATTCTAATATTTTTTCATAAGTAAAACCTGTATAGCACCAAACATTTAAACCTAAATGTTTAGCATATTTAGCAATCTCCGTAATAGGTTCAATTTGAAATAAAGGATCACCTCCACTTAATGTGATACCATCTTGATCTTTTAGAGTTTTAAGTTCTTCAAATATCTCTTTAAGTTCAACTTCTTTGCCACCATCAAAATCATGTGTTTGAGGATTTTGGCAAAAAGGACAATTATGCGAACAACCTTGTGTCCAAATAACTGTCCTTACACCATAACCATCAACAACACTATCTCTTTGAAGAGGTGCTGCTAATCTAATTGTCATAATTTAGCCTATTCTGCAACTTTTTTTTGACAATTTAGGCCAGTGTGTTTAACACGGTCTTTTTCTTCGGCCTTTTTAGCATTATTAAATCTTTCAGTTGTACCTACTAAATAACCTGTTATACGACGGATTCTTTCAAATCCAACTCCTTCACCAACCATTTTTTCTTTTTTAACTGCTTCCATAATATATTTCCTCCTCCTTATTACTTATTTTAGCAATCACATTCTATATGCGTTAAAGTTTCAACCGGTACCCCTTCAAAATCATGACGACCACATCTTGGACAAACATTGTTTATAACACCAACATAACCACATACTGGATCACGATCTACTGGATGGTTAACAGCACCATATCCAATATCACAATCATGCATAATACGAATAATTTTTTCAAATGCTTCTACATTATTGGCAGTATCACCATCAATCTCAATATAAGATATATGACCAGCATTAGTTAATTTATGATATTTTCCTTCAACTTCTAATTTATGTTGAATAGTTGTATGGTAATAAACTGGTACATGGAATGAATTAGTATAATATTCTCTATCAGTTATACCTTTAAGTTTACCATATATTGAACGATCAATACCCACAAATCTTCCAGATAATCCCTCAGCAGGAGTGGCAAGACAAGTAAAATTTAATTTTAATTCTTCGGAATATTCATCACATTTTTCCCGCATATGTTTTATAATTTCTAAACCTAACTTTTGCGCTTTTTCTGATTCACCATGATGTTCACCAATAAGGGCTTTTAAACATTCAGCAAGACCAATAAAGCCAATAGATAAAGTACCATGTTTAAGAATTTTTCTAATTTTTTGACCAGGTTCTAATTTTTCAGAATCAAGCCATACATGAGAACCAAGTAAGAATTTAAAATTATTAACATTTTTACTACATTGGATATCAAATCTTTGTAAAAGTTGCCCTTTACATAAATCTAATAAATCATCTAATTCGGCATAAAAGCCTTTCATATCAGCTTTATCACGTTCACCTAAGGCAATACCATGTTTAATACCTATTCTTGGTAAATTAATGGTAGTAAATGATAAATTACCTCTACCAGGAGTTATTTGTTTATCAGGATAACAAATATTTCCTATAACTCTGGTACGACATCCCATATAGCCAACTTCGGTTTTAGGATCACCATCTTTTAAATAAGGTTTATTAAATGAAGAATCTAAGAATGAGAAGTTAGGGAATAATCTTTTAGCTGAAACTTTACAAGCTAATTTAAACAAATCATAATTAGGATCTTCTTTATTATAACTAACACCTTCTTTTAGTTTGAATATTGAAATTGGGAATATTGGTGTTTCTCCTTGACCTAATCCTGCATCAGTAGCTAATAAGAAATTTTTAATAACCATTCTACCCTCAGGTGAAGTATCTGTTCCAAAATTAACTGATGAAAATGGTACTTGGGCTCCGGCTCTACTGTGCATTGTATTTAAATTATGGATAAAGGCTTCCATAGCTTGATAAGTAATTCGATCAGTTTTAGCTAAGGCTTTATCATAAGATTTAATAAATAATTCTTCTAATCTATCACTAGTTATATATTTTTCAAAATATTCTTTAACATTTAAATCAATTGATTCTAACTTATTTATTTCTTCGACAACTTCATCAAAATTTATTTCTCCTAAAAAGCCTTCTAAATCTAGATAATCATATAACATTTGTTTTAATTGCTTTTTAAATGTTTTCTTAACCCCTGGGGCCATATAATAATCAAACATTGGAATACTTTGGCCACCATGTTGATCATTTTGATTGGCTTGAATACATATAGCTGCTAAGGCGGTATAACTCATAATGTCATTAGGAGTTCTAAGAAAACCATGACCAGTGGAAAAACCATGAGCAAATAATTTATCTAAATCAATTTGATTACAAGTTGTTGTACCCATTGGTAAGAAGTCTAAATCATGAATATGAATAGCTCCTTCATCATGAGCCCTAGCATATTTAGCATCCATTAAATAAGCTTTGGCAAATTCACGAGACACAGTTGAACCAAAATGAAGCATTGTTCCCATTGGACCATCACCATCAACATTGGCATTTTCTCTTTTAGCATTTTCTTCTTTGGCTGATTTTAATCCTAAGGATTCAATGGCTTTAACAAATTTGTGTTGTTGTTTAACAACAAATGCCTCTCTTGATGCCGCTCTTCTTTCCCGATATTCAGAAAATGATTTATAAACTTGTTCATCACTTTTTTTCAATTCATTTTCGATAATGTCTTGAATTTCTTCAATACCAATTGTTTTTCGATCTTGATATTCTTTTTCAATATATTTTAAGACTTTTTCATATAGTTTATTAACTACTTTTTCATCATATTCTTCATAAACACTATCAAAACCTTTTTTAATAGCTATTGCTATCTTAGTGCCATTAAAAGGGACTCTTTGACCACTTCTTTTAACAACTACTAAGTCACTAAATAAATCTTCTTTCATTTTTACTACCTCTCCGTTACAAATTTATTATCTTACTACTTTAAAAAATTATCAATGTTTTTTTTGCAAAAAATTTTAGTTTTGTCAATCAAACATTTTAATTTTTTTAAATTTTTTAGTAAAAAAAACATTTCTTATTAGATTCTACCGCTGTTTTAATTTTTAAAAAATTTTTTAAATTTTTTTGTTCGTTTTACATAGCCAAAATTGTCAATCAAAGTCAAGAAAATTTGCAACGACTTATTGCTATATATTTTAGTTAATATTATAATATATTTATAAAGAGGTGACTTATCTTATGTTTAAAGATAAAAAAATTCATTTTATTGGTATTGGAGGCATTTCAATGAGTGGAATTGCCGAAATATTATTTGAAAAAGGTAGCATTATTTCAGGTAGTGATGCTTCTCTTTCTAAAAATGTTCAAACTTTAATTGATAAAGGAATTACCGTTACAATTGGGGAAAATCCGGCTATTATTGATGATGTTGATATTGTAGTTTATACAGCAGCAATTAGTCCTGAACATAGTGAATTAAAAAGAGCTTATGAACTACATAAAGAAGTTTATGAAAGAGCTAAATTTTTAGGTTTAATGACTAAGGAATATAAAGAAGTAATATGCATATCTGGTACACATGGTAAATCAACCACAACCGGTATGATATCATCTTGCTTTATTGAAGATGGTAAAAATCCTACTATTCAAATCGGAGCTATTTTACCTAAAATTAATTCTAATTATTATGTTGGTGGTTATGACTATTTTATTATGGAAGCTTGCGAATATGTTGATAGTTTTTTAAACTTTTTTCCAACTAGTGAAGTTATTTTAAATATTGATGATGACCATTTAGATTACTTTAAAAACATTGAAGGAATTAAAAATTCTTTTACTAAATATACATATCTTTTACCAGATAATGGTAACTTAATTTTAAATGCTGATGATGCTAATACAATGAGTCTTAAATATAAAGAAAATTTAAATGTTATAACTTATGGTATGAAAAATAAAGCTAATTTGCAAGCTTTAAATATTAATTATGATGAATTAGGTCATCCAGAATTTGATATCTATTATAATGATAAATTATTTATTCATTTACATTTAAATATTTTAGGCAATCATAATATTTATAATGCTTTGGCTAGTACTGCTATATGTATTATTTATAATATTAATAAAGAAGCAATAAAAAAAGGAATTGAAGAATATGTTGGGGTTGAAAGAAGATTTGAATTTATTGGTAAATATAAAGATAATGTTTTAGTCTATGATGATTATGCTCACCATCCTACGGAAATAAAGGCTACATATAATTCTGCTAAAAATATTTCGTGTCACCAAAATTATGCTGTTTTTCAATCACATACTTTTTCTCGAACTAAACAACATTTAGAAGAATTTGCCGAAGTCTTAAAAAATTTTGATAATGTAATTATTGCGCCGATTTATCCAGCTAGGGAAACTAATATATATAATGTTCATGAAGATGATTTAGTAAATTTGATAAAAGTAAATAATCCTAATGTCATATACATTGATTCATTTGCTAAAATAGTCGAATATTTAAAAGAACATTTACAAGCAAATGATTTAGTAATTACTATTGGAGCGGGACCAGTTAATGAAGTTGGTTTAAAACTTTTAGGTAAAAAATAAAAAAGAATTATTAATCTACAATAATTCTTTTTATATCTAATATTTTTTGTTCATTCATTGTTAATTCATAAATATCATAATTAGATTCACTATCATCGTAAATAACATTATTATTATAAGTTAAAATTAAATTTTCATCTAAATTATAGCCTACTTGACAATATTTTAAAATAAAACCTAAAATTGCTCTTTTATGAGTATAAATAACGATTTTTTGTTTATTATTAATTGATTTAATAAAATTATCCAAACGATTACCTACATCGATTAAAGACTCACCACCAGGAAGTTTATAAGTAAATTCATGATCTTGCAAGCCTTTAACCATTTTCATATTTTTACTACCAAGTTCCCCAACTTTACAATCATTAACTTCTTTATGCATATCAATAGTTAAATCTAATTTAGCATTCAAATATTTAGCACTACCCAAAGCACTACTTTGAAAACTAGATATAATTTTATCTGTATCTTCTAATATTTTTAGTTCACTAATTTTTTGAGCTACTCTTTCACCTTCAATACTTAAAACTCTAATTTTTCTCAAAGTATCTAAATCAGCATCCCAAGTATAATTTAAACTATCACAAAGTAAATTATTACTAATCAAGTATATTGTCAATATTATCATCCTCTTTAATATCTAATTCATTTTCTGTTTCTAATTCTTGAATTTTAACATTTTTAATACTTTGAAATCTTTTAGTTATTTTCTCCGTAGTTGTATGTAGTTCATCTAAACTTTGATTAACAATTTTAACATTTCTTGATAATTTATCCCAACGATCTTTATATCTGCCAAATTCTACTCCTAATTTATCTAGTTCTTCATGAATAACTTTGGCATATTTATCTCTTTCAATATTTTTTAAAATCATACTTATAATAGATAACGTACTAATTAATGTGGTTGGCCCCGTTATCCAAACTTTTCTTTGATAAGCATAATTTAATAGTTCCGCATGATAAGCATTAATTTCAGCAAATATAGCTTCCGCCGGCAAAAACATTATTGCTTCATTACTAGTTTCACCTGGAATAATATATTTATCAGCAATGGCATTAATATGTTTTTTGACATCATTCACAAAATTTTTTTCAAAAAGTTCCCTTTCCATTTTAGTTCTATTTTTATCAACCATTCTTTGATAATTTTCTAATGGAAATTTACTATCAATAGCAATAGTTCCAAGAGGAGAAGGAGCATATAAAAGGCAATCAGCCACCGCTCCATTACTCATCTTATGTTGAGTTTCATAGATACCATTTTTTGAAGAACCAAAAGCATTATTTAAAATATATTCTAAATTAACTTCACCAAAAGTGCCTCTCGTTTTTTTGTCAGTTAAAACACTTTGTAAAGAAACAATTTCACTATTTAATCCATCTATTTTCTTTTGAGCTTCATCTATTTTATTAAGTCTTTCTAAAACATTCATAAATGTTTTATTACTTTTTTCAAAGTTTTCTGATAATTGACTATTAACTTTCTCATTAATTAAATTTAAACGATATTCAATTTTTTCCACTAAACTCTCAAAATCATTTCTTAAATCTTTACTAAAATTTAATTTAAAATCTCCTATTTCTTTAACAACGCTTGTATCTAATTTACCAATTCTCTCTACTATATCTCGACTACCATTATTTCTAATTATTAATATAATAAGCAATATTATAATCAAACTAAGTAGACCAATAATAATATATTCTAACATAATGCACCTCTATTATTTTCATTATAGTATGGGAATTTTTATCTGTCAATTGAGGTAAAAAAATTTTAACATTTATTTTAAAGTATCAATTATTGAACTTACAACATTTATTGTATTAATTGCGTCATTTAATTTATCAGTAGTTCTTTCTTTATAAACTTCTTTCATTTCTTTCATAAATTCTCGATAATACTCAGGATTACGATTAAAATATTTAATAAAATTAGTATTTTCATCAAAATACTTTTTAAATTTTTTATCTTCTAATAATTTTTGTTGTAAAAAATATTCCATCTTAATCCTCAAAAAATTTATTTAAAGGACGCGGTGATAATGGCCCTTTAATAGCATTAGTGACATTACTTGTTCCTTTGGTAGTTAGATCTTCAACTACTCCAAGAGCTTTTTGAGCAGTATTAATATGTTTTTGAATTTCATCAATATTAATATTCTTCATTATATCAGTTATTTTACTAGGATTAACTAAATTAGAAGGATTACTACTTCTTTCATAAGGTCTCCAAGCTTCTTCATCACTACCATAAACATCATATAATTCATAAAATGATTGAAGAGTCATTTCTTTGTTTTTAATATATTCAACTAATTCGGGTTTATTTCTTATAAATTCTTTAAACTCTTCTTTTTTACTCACAAAAAATCACCTAGTAAATACTATGTTTTACTAAGTGATTTTATTATATTTTGAAATCTTTGGTAAAATCTTCAAATGATACTTGTTTTGGCTCTTTATTATTATCATCTACTATATTGGTAGTATTTTCAGAATCTTTTTTAATAAAAGTTTCTATCTTATATTTGATAGTATATTTATCAACATAACCTTTGGTAATATTACTGCCATTACTTTGTAAATCCATAATAGGTATATCACTATTTTTTATTTCTTTTAATTCATTATCACTTTTAATAATAATTATATCTCTGGCCATAGTAATAAATGCTGCGACTATTTCATAATTAATAGTTTTATTTTTCTTAATAAGCATTGTACCTTTTTTAGCACGACTTAATAATTTTAAATCACTTAACTTAATTCTTTTAGCTGTATTATTATTTGTAAAAATATCTAAATATTCATCATTTTGATTAAAAGCTGTACCATTTATAACGACATCATCTGTAAGTTTAATACCTTTAACTCCACTAGCTTTTGGTCCTACTAATGGAATTTCTGAATTTGCATATCTTAAATAATAACCATTTTTAGTAACTATCACTATTTCATCTTTACTTGGACAAACACTAACAAGTTCATCTTCATCTTTAAGTTTTATAGCAGTCATAGTTTTACTATATCTAGTTACTATTAAATCTTTCATACTAACTTGTTTAACCATACCATTTTTAGTACATAAAGTTAAATTAATTTTATCATCCATAATAAAGGCTGAAATTATTTTTTCACTTTCTTGAAGTGGAACTAAATTACTAACATGTTTACCAAGTTCTTTCCATTTAGCTTCGAATACTTTATGAACTGGAATAAATAAATAATTACCTAAATTAGTAAATAATACTAAATTATCCAAAGTTGTCGTTTCAAATAAATGGGCAATAAAATCACCTGGTTTTAGTAAAGTTTCTCCATCAGAGGCTGAGTATGATTTGGCAGGTACTCTTTTAACATATCCTTCATTAGTAACTACAACCATTACATTCTCTTTTGGAATCATACTTTGCATATCCAATTTAATTTCGGTAATTTCGTCTTTAATTTCTGTTTTTCTTGGAGTTGCATATTCCTTTTTTATTAATTTCAATTCTTTTTTCATTACATATTTTAAAGCATTTTCATCATTTAAAATAGCATTTAAACCTTCAATCATTTTCTTTAAACTTTCTAGTTCTTCTTCTAAGGCTACAACATCAGTATTTGTTAAACGATATAATTGTAAAGTAACAATTGCTTTGGCTTGTTCTTCGGTAAAATTAAATTCTTTAATTAAATTACTTTCGGCATCACTTTTATTTTTACTTTTTCTAATTACCTTAATAACTTCATCTAAAATAGAAATACATTTAATTAAACCTTCAACAATTTCAAGTCTCTTTTCTTTCATTTTTAAGTCAAATTTACATCTTCTAGTTATAACTTCTTTTTGATGATCAATATAAGCATCAAGAATAGGTATAATACCCAAAGTTTTAGGGACTCTATTAACTATTGCTACCATATTATAACTATAAGAAATTTGTAAATCAGTATTTTTAAGTAAATAATTTAAAACAAGTTCACTATTAGCCCCACTTTTTAAATCAATAACTATTCTTAAACCTTCCCTGTCTGATTCATCTCTAACTTCGGCCATTCCATCTATTTTCTTATCAATACGAATAGCATCAATTTTATTAACAAGTAAAGCTTTATTAACATCATAAGGAATTTCACTAATAATGATTTTTTCTTTACCTTTTTCTTTAATAATATTGTACTTAGCTTTTACAATTACCCGGCCTTTACCAGTTTTAAAAGCTTCCTTAATACCATCAATTCCTTCAACTATTCCACCAGTTGGAAAATCTGGGCCTTTAACAATATCTAAAATTGAATCTAAATAACAATTAGGTGAATCAATCCTTTTAATAGTAGCATCAATTATTTCTCCTAAATTATGAGGAGGAATATTGGTAGCATAACCTGCACTTATACCCATTGTACCATTTACTAAAAGGTTTGGGAATTTAGCTGGTAAAACAGTTGGTTCAAGTAGTCTATCATCAAAGTTTGGTGCCCATTCAACTGTATCTTTTCCTAGATCTCCTAAAAGTTCATTACTAATTTTAGCAAGTCTAGCCTCAGTATAACGATAAGCGGCGGCAGGATCCCCGTCCATGGAACCATTGTTTCCTTTCATATCAATTAAAGGCGTACTTTGTTTCCACCATTGACTCATTCTGACCATTGCATCATATACTGATGAATCACCATGAGGATGATATTTACCTAAAACATCGCCAACTGTGGCAGCACTTTTAATATATTTTTTTTCATAAGTATTGCCAGAATTATACATTGCATATAAAATTCTTCTTTGAACAGGCTTTAAACCATCACGTACATCTGGTATAGCCCGATCTTGAATAATCTCTTTGGCATAAGAGGCAAATCTTTCACCCATAATTTCTTCTAAGGCATAATCTTCTATTCTTTTAAGTATTTCTTCCATAATACCACCTAATTTTCCACTCTAAAATTATCTTCCATAGTGAAAACAATATTTTCTTCAATCCATTCTTTACGAGGTTCTACTTTATCCCCCATTAAAATGTTAACTCTTTTTTCAGCTAAGGCTGCATCATAAATATTTACTCTAATCAAGCTTCTAGTATTAGGATTCATTGTCGTATCCCATAACTCATCAGCATTCATTTCACCTAAACCTTTATTTCTGGAAATATCTGGTTTGCCAGCATTTTCAGAAACAATTTTAAATCTTTCTTCATCACTATAAGCATAGAAATGTTTTTTACCATAATCAATTTTATATAATGGTGGTTTAGCTATATAAAGTTTACCTGCTTCGATTAAAGGACGCATAAAACGATAAAAAAATGTTAGTAATAAAATTTGAATATGTGAGCCATCAACATCAGCATCGGTCATAATAATTACTTTATCATAATTAGAATCTTCCACCATAAAATCACTACCTAAACCAGCACCGATAGTATGAATTATTGTATTAATTTCTTCATTTTTTAAAATATCAGCAACACTAGTCTTCTCAGCATTAATAACTTTTCCTCTTAAAGGTAAAATAGCTTGGAACTTCCTGTCTCTTCCACTTTTAGCTGAACCTCCCGCTGAATCACCTTCAACTAAGAAAAGTTCATTAATCTTACCATTTTTTGTCGTAGCTGGGGCTAATTTACCAGATAAATTTTTTTCAATTTTATTTTTGCCTTTACCATTACGAGCATCTTCTCTGGCTTTTCTAGCAGCCTCCCTAGCCACTTTACTTTTAGTTGCTTTATCCATAATATTAAGAGCAATCTCTTTATTTTCTTCTAAGAAAAATCTAATATTATCATAAGTTATACTTTCCGTAATAGTTCTAGCTTCCGGAGTTCCTAATTTTCCCTTAGTTTGTCCTTCAAATTGTAATTTATCCTCGGGAATTTTTAAATTAATAACAACTGATAAACCTTCTCTAACATCACTACCATCAAAACTACTATCTTTACCTTTAATTAAATTATTCATTTTTGCATAATCATTAAATGCTTTGGTAATACCTGTTTTAAAACCAACTTCATGAGTACCACCATCGGTTGTCTTAACATTATTTACAAATGATATAATATTTTCATTATAAGTATCTGTATATTGCATAGCAACATTTACTTCAATACCATTTTTACTACCTGTAAAATTTAATACTTTATGTAAAGTATTTTTACCTTCATTTATATATTCAATAAAATTAGTTAAACCTTCTTCATAATGATATTTTATTGCTTTTTGACTATCTTCATCAATTACTTCAATAGTAACGCCAGGAATTAAAAAAGCACTCTCTTGCATTCTTTCACATATAGTTGTATAAGAAAAAGCACAATTTTTAAAAATATTATAATTAGGCCAAAAAGTAACAATAGTTCCCGTTTTATTAGTTTTACCAATTGTTTTAAGAGGACTTTCTACTTTACCACCATCAGTAAATCTAATATTGGATATCACGCCTTCTCTATATATTACAACGTCCATTTTATCACTAAGGGCATTAACAACTGAGCCACCTACTCCATGGAGGCCACCACTTACTTTATAATTACCTTCTTCAAATTTACCACCAGCATGTAAAACAGTATAGATAACTTCGGGTGCTGATTTACCACTTTCGTGCATTCCAATAGGAACACCTCGACCATTATCAGCAATAGTTATACTACCATCTTTATGTAAAACAATTTTTATATAATTTCCATAACCATTTATTATTTCATCAATTGAATTATCAACAATTTCCCATACTAAATGATGAAGCCCTCGTTTATCAGTACTTCCTATATACATACCTGGTCTTTTTCTTACTGCTTCTAATCCTTCTAAGATTTTAATTGATGACGCATCATACTTTGCCATATAATCACCATAATAATTTTAACACAAGATTTATTTACGTTTCAACTTAACAAGACATATTTTTACATAGAAAAACTGTAATTTGCATTACAGTTATTTATTAATATTGTATGATTCACCAGTCAAGTCATCTAAACTAACTGTTGAATTAAATTCTGGTTTAGATTGTTCTAAGTCTTTTTTTAGACTAGGAAGTTCAATATCTAAATCATCATTAGTACTTTCTTTAATTTCTTCTTTTATTTGTGGTAAATCAATTTCCATTTCTTCTTTTTTAGGAGCATAGACTGAACTAAATACTTCTGGGGCTTTTGGCGTTACTGGGGTTGGTTCTTTTTTAGCTTCTTCTATACTTTCCATAATTTCATCAAAATTAAAGGTTGGTACCTCAGTAAGTGGTTCATTAACTTCGTTTACTTCTGGAATATCTGTCTTTACATTATTATCAAAATTTAAAGTTGGATTTTCAAATACAAGAGGTTTTTCTTCTTCTTTCGTTAGTACTGGTTCAGTTGGTTCAGGATTAACATTAGAGTTTAATAATTCATCTTTTAATTCTAGTGGAGGCTCTATATTTGTAACATCAATTGGTGGTACAACTTCACTAACCGGAGTCTCTACTACTGGCTCAATTTGTGGTGCCACAACATCTTTTTCAATATCAGTTTTAGACTCTAAAACTGGTGATACTATATTTTCTACTGGTTCAGTTGGTAAAACAGGATTAGGTATTTCCTCTTCCTTCGTTACATTATCAGTATTTAATACATCAATATTAGGTACAATTATGGTATCATTTTCTAATTGTTCATTAGTTAATTTAACTTCTGATGGCATTGGAACTTCAACTGGTTCTTTCTTCTCTTCTTGTTTAAAAGCAATTTCCCCGGTAACTTGTTGTAAACGTTTAGTTTCCTCAATTTCTCTTTTCTTTTGATCTTTCTTACCAAATAATAGTACTATAACAAATAATAATACTAAAACAGCAATAGCAATCATTAAATAAGTTCCAAAATATTCATAACTGTATAGTCTATTTAAAAAATCTTCCATATTAAATAAAACACCTCTTTATTCTAACTATAATATAATTTAACATAAAAAATCTATTTATGCAAGGTATATTAAAACATTTTATCAATATTATTAGGTACATTTCCATCAACTACTTTGGAAATTATTTTATCACTTTGTTCCTTACTAATTTTTTTACCAGTCATTTGACTTAATGTATCAATAACCTCTCTTAAAGTTTTTTCATCTTTCATATTACCATTTTGTAATTTTTGAGCTAAGCTTAATATAGTATTTTTATCTACCTTAGTTTTTTTCTCTACTTTATTAAAAAAAGAATCATTTAAATTCATACAACACCTCTAATTAATTATATGAATAAATAATTCTTTCTGTGCTAATTAACTATTTAGTTTTTTCAATAGTAACTATTACTTTAATACCATTAACATTTATTTCTTCATCGGCAATATCTTTAAAAATTATTTCTTTGGCTAAGGTTTCATTTTTAATATAATTACTAAATGCTTCTATTATATCTTTAAATTCCAAACTATTATAATAAATTTTTATCCGATCACTAATATCATAACCATTTACCTTTCGCATATTTTGAATTTTAGAAACAAATTCTCTGGCATGACCTTCATTAATTAAATCAGTCGTTAAAGTAGTATTTAAAATAATGAATAAATTATCTAGTACACCAACATTAAATCCTTCTTTGGAAGAAATTTTTACTTCATACATTTCTTTGGTTATAATAACATCTTCAAATTTAACTTCTCTATTATTTAACTCATCTAAACTAATATTTTCTAAGAATTTTTCATAATCTTTAATTTTAGCTCCAAATATTTTACCTACTTCTTTATAATTAGGTTTTAAAGAAATATTCATATACTTAGATAAATCTTCTTCGGCAATAATTGATTTAACATTTAATTCTTCACTAATTAGAGGAATTAAATCAGTTATTTTATTATAAACATTTGATTCAATAATAGCTTCTTTTAAAGGTGTTCTTACCTTTATTTTAGCTTCTTCTCTAACATTACGACCAAGAGATATTAAATTTCTTACATAATCCATTTTTTCTTCTAAGGCTAAATCTATTAATGATTCATCATATTTTGGATAATCTGCTAAATGAACTGAATATTCATCTGTTAACTTAGTATAAATTTCTTCACTAATAAATGGTACTATTGGGGCAATTATTTTAGATAGTCCTACTAATACTTCATAAGTTGTAATATATACTGATTTTTTGGAATCATCTAAGGTACTTCCCCAGAAACGATTACGACAACGTCTTATATACCAGTTAGATAAATCATCAGATACAAAATTAGTGATATTTCTAACTACTTTATTTAAATCATATTCTTCATAGCCTTCGGTTACAACTTTTAAAAGAGAATTATATCTTGATAATAACCATTTATCTATTTCTTCTCTTTTACTAACTTCGATATTACAATTATCGATATCAATACCATCAGTTGTAGCATACATTGAAAAGAAATTATAAGTATTTTTTAAAGGATTGAAGAATTTAGAATATACTTCTTTTAAACCATCTTCATCAAATTTAAGTGGTGTCCAAACTGGGGATACATAAGGAAGATACCATCTTACTGTATCAGCACCATATTTTTGCATAATTGTAAATGGTTCAATTGCATTACCTTTACTTTTATGCATTTTTTGACCATTTTTATCTAGTAATAATTCATTTACTAAAACATTTTTATATGGTGATACACCTTTAACGAAAGTTGAAATAACTAAAAGGGAATAAAACCAACCTCTTGTTTGATCAATACCTTCACAAATGAAGTCAGCTGGAAATTGATGTTCCCATACATCCATATTTTCAAATGGATAATGATATTGAGCAAAAGGCATTGCTCCTGAATCAAACCAACAATCGATTACATCTTTAACTCGATTCATAACTTTTCCACATTTTGGACATTTAATATGAACATCATCAACATAAGGACGATGCAAATCAATAGATGCATCAATTTTTTCAATAGATTTTTCGACTAATTCTTCTCTTGAACCAATCATTTCATCGTGACCACAAGTGCACCTCCATAAAGGAAGTGGTGTTCCCCAATAACGACTTCTAGATATTGCCCAATCATTTAAATTTTCTAGCCAATTGCCAAATCTTTTCTCACCAACAAATGATGGATACCAATTAACTTTTTTATTATTTTCGACAATTTTATCTTTTAATTTAGTAATTTCTAAATAGAATGATGGCTTAGAATAATATAAAAGAGGACTTTTACAACGCCAACAATGTGGATAGTTATGCACCATTTTTTGCTTTTTAAATAATTTATCATTTTCTTTTAAATATTTAATAACTTCTTTATCAGCATCAAAAACAAGCATTCCTTTCCAAGGCCCTTCGGTGTAACATCCATCTTCACCAACTGGATTTAAATAAGGTAAATTATAATTTTTACCAACGATAGCATCATCAGCGCCAAAGGCAGGGGCAATATGAACAATACCAGTACCATCTTCCATTGTTACATAAGTGTCGCAAGTAACAAAGAAAGCTTTTTTATTTACTTTTAACTCAGGAATTAATTGTTCATATTCAATATTTTCTAAATCTTTACCTAGATATTCTTCTATTACTTTAAAATCATCACCTAAAACTTTGTTAGCAAGAGCCTTAGCAATTATAAATTTATAACCCATTGATTCTACTTTAATATATTTTTCATTAGGATTAACGCATATAGCCACATTGGCAAGAAGAGTCCATGGAGTTGTTGTCCAAACTAAAAAGTAAACATCTTCATCTTTTTTCTTCATTGGAACAATTACCGTATCAACTGATACCTCTTTGTAGCCTTGTGCAACTTCGTGAGAAGCTAGCCCTGTACCACATCTTGGACAATAAGGAAGTATTTTACTACCTTCATAAAATAATCCTTCATCAAAGAACTTCTTTAAAATCCACCATTCAGTTTCAATATAGTTATTATCATAAGTAATATAACGATTTTCCAAATCAATAAATTGTCCCATTTTATTAGTTAAATCACAGAAGGCCTTTTCATTTTCCCAAACAGCTTTCCTACATTCTTCATTAAATTCCTTAATACCATATTTTTCAATATCCGATTTAGATGAAAAACCTAACTTCTTCTCTACTTGAACTTCAACAGGAAGACCATGAGTATCCCAACCAACTTTTCTTAAAACTTTATAACCTTGCATTGTTTTATATTTGCAAAAACTATCTTTTAAAAATTTTGCTACCATATGATGAAGTCCTGGCATGCCATTAGCAGTAGCAGGTCCATCATAAAATACCCAATAAGGTTTATCTTCTCTATTTTGGATACATTTATCTAAAATTTTATCTTTTAACCATCTTTCTAAAATAGTATTTTCCACTACTGATACATCTCTGGTATCTAAACTTTCAAATTTTTTCATAACTCACCTTCCTAAATAAAAAAATTCATAAACATAAGGACGCATTACCGTGGTACCACCTTAATTTATGAATTTATCATCTTCATTTGTTAACGCCATCTACGGGTTATTATACTAACACTTTCCAATAACCAACTAACAAGTGATATAAATTAAACATCTTTTATTAGTTCACACCTACCACTAACTCTCTTGAAAATAAGTTTAAATTACGTATCTTGCTTTCGTTTTTAATTACAATACTAATTATATGCAATAATTAATTATAAGTCAAACAAAAATGAAAAATTCACTAATATTTTAGCGAATTTTTCATTTTAATATCTATTATTACGATAAGTTTTTATAGCAAATATTAAGGCTCCGACTATTAAAATTCCTATTGTAATTATAATTATATTTCTAATTAAATTACTTGAACCATTATTTTCTTCATTAGATGTTAAATCTTCATTATTATTTACTTCATTTTTGTTTTGATTTTGATTTTCATTTTCTATAATATTTTCATTATTATTCTTATCATCAATATTCTCTTCATTATTACTATTATCTGTATTATTTGAAGATGCACTACTACTATTTTGCTTATTTATTGTTGAATTCGTTACATTATTGCTTGTATTATTATTATTTTCATTTGTAGAAGAATTATTTTCTACATTTTTATTTTCCTCAGATACATTTTCAGTTTTATTATTTTCTTCTTTATTAACTATCCAAGTAACTGTTGCAACTGCACTACCAGTATTACCATACTCATCTTCAAAAGTAAAAGTAAATGAACCATTTTTTGTAAATGTATGAGTATCGCCACCTTCACTAGTTATAGTAAAATCTTTATTTTTATTAACTAATTTAGCTGTAACTGATAATGTGGTATTTTCCTTTGTACTATATTCAACTTCGGCACTTGGCATTATTTTTGCAGTTGAATCTTCAAACAATCTAATTTCGGCAGCACTCATAAAACTACGACCATCACCAGCATTTTCTAAGGCCTTTAATCTAACATATTTAGCTTTAATTGGCTTTTTAAAAATAGCATATTTACTTTGATTATTTACAGCCCACTCTAAATTAGTTGTAGTTTCTACTTCGGTATAATTTTCACCATCCATACTTGTTAAAACTTGGGCTTTTGTAACAATTCCATTAGTTGATCCTTGTCTTGGAACATATTCTAAGGCTGTAATATAAACAGGATCTCCTTTAACTTCCAAAGTAATATATCGATCATAATCTTTGCCATCCCAATCGGTATGCCATAAAGTATCATTATTATTATCTAAAACATTTTGGGCTTTATTATCTTCTGTTTTAGTATATTCTGATGAAAAATCTTTGATACCTAAATCATTAACATATAAATATTTTTCACTTTCACCAATAGCAGTAAAATTAAAGATAACTGAATCACTAGCAACAAATGCTCCGTGACGGCCAATTCTAATTTCAACATTTTTATTACCAGAAAAATCATAGCCATCACTTAATTTATGCCAAGTTTCACTGCCTTCAAGACGATATTCTAAGGCCTCTGCACTATATCCTTTTGGAGCATTTTTTATTTCTGTATTAATTTTATTATCAATGTCACTAAAAGATAAGGCTGGTGGAACAATTGGTTTTTCAATAGGTATTTCATAAATAATATCATTTTGGCCAATAATTTTAATTAAGATTTCTGTTTCTTCATGAATTAAATCTACTTCTTCATCAGTAAGTGTATAAGTAAGTCCAGAAACTTCTTTACTAAAATTATTACTATCAACACTATATTTCCAAGTTGGATTGCTTAAATATTTTTCATTTAAAGTTATTGTCTTATCTTCAAATGAGAATTTAGCCAAAGGTTTATTTTCTTGTAAAAGATATGTAGCAACTTGACTAGCTGCTTGAACTTGATTATAGTCACTTACTTTTTCTTGTTTTAAATCTTTTACTTCATTTAATAAAGCTGTTCTTTTATTACTTAAATCTGTTTTTATATCATTACTTTTAATATTAGTCATTATTAACTCTAATAAATCATTCATTGGTAATGGGTAATATTTATAATTTGTCATAATTTTAACTGCTAATTCTTGATATTCAATATCACTTGCATTCATTTTTTTATAAGTATCAATTAAACCAAGATAAGCATCTAAATTAATTTTTTCTTCTTCTAAGGCTTTTTCATATATACCTTTAACTGCTACATAATCATCTGTAAATAAATCAGTAGTCATCATAATTTCTTCGGCCTTTTTATAAGTATCATATTCATTTAAGGCTGATTGACTTAAAAGTATATAAGTAGCAGGATAACTTCCTACATAATTGCCACTACCCCAACCATTTGGCATTCTTACTGATAATTTTTCAGTTTTACCTGATTGACCCCAGCCAGAAACATCATTATACATAGTCCATAATTTCTCACCACTAGCATTTTTATACATATAAATATAAGCAGCATGACCAGGTTGAGATATAACAGTTGATGGTACACCATAAACGCCTTGAATATTAGAACCAGTTTTTGATAAACCACCACAAACTGATCCTTCTTCAAAAACTATCCATAATTTTGGAAAACCAGTTTTATAAGTAACATTAAAATTTTTAAAACCATAATTAACTAATTTTTCAGAATTATTATGAACTTTATTATTCCATATATCTTTTTGGGTTTCATCATAGTACATACTCTTACTATAATCATAATCAAATGTATAATTTATGTATGTATAGGGATTTTTAGCTGAATTAGGTTGTGACAATGTTTTAGTACCTATATTGTCTTTATCATTTCTTTTGGTATAATCATTTAACCATTTTATTTCTTCATCATCAATAATATTATTCATAACATAACGCATTTCTTCAACAGTTAAATCTGTAAATATATTATTATCTAATCTATTTGCTAAATATAATTCTTTATAAATAAGATATCTTCTAAATGCATTTGAACCATTTGGATCATCTGGATCTTCTGGGGCGCCGCTTACCCACAATCCTACACTAGTTGAGTGAGTTAATGATAAAGTAATAGCCATTTTCTTATATAACTTACCATTTACAGGATCATTAAAATCTTCGTGATACATATTATATAATTCATTTAAAACTTTTAAACTTGTACCATAATTACCATCAGCTTCACCGCCTAAAACATAAAATTCTAGGGCTTCTTTATCATTAAATAACCAATTAATAATTTTTTCATAATCTTTACTATAATTAATTAAAGCTTGTAAAATATCATAATTAGCTCTTTTAACAAACTCTTTTTTTAATAAAGTACTTTCATATGATTCTAAATTACTAAAATCACCATTTTTTATGGCATCTTTATAATTTTCTAATTCATTATTATAGCCAGCAACTGTTTTAATAATATTTGACTCTTTAAATTCATTTTGATAGCCTTCTTTAATTAACATTGCATCTGCATAAACAGCATCATCATGCCATTGACTATACCATGAATCACCATTTTCATAAGCATATAATCTTAAATAATTTACTTTACTTCCATCTTCATTTTTTAAACTGATTTCTACTTTATCAGCATTATCCCAACCTTTTTTTATTTCTGATGTATAAGCTGGATTCCAATTTTCACCATCCACAGAAGTATAAATAGTAATGCGTACACCACTATTATAATAATCACTAATTTGACTTGAATCAACACCAACATAAGAGACAAAATAATCATAATTTAAATTTGTTAAATCATAAATAACATTTGATGTTGCCCAAGCAGAAATACCTTTTATAAATGTTTTCTTACCATCTTTGGTATTAACAGATATAAAGCCACCTTCACCATTTTTATCTTTTCTTATATAGTAACCTGGTTCAACAGTGGAGTCACTTCTATAATCTATATCTGATAAATAGATATGAGTATCTGAATTGTAAGGTAAAGTAGCTAAACTTAAAGCATTTACATCTCCATTATTAAAATTACTATAATAAATATTAACAGTTGTAACTAGTCCAATAAAAATTCCCATAAATATAAAAGAATAAATTATTTTTTTTAATTTTGACATATTACCCCTCCTTTAATGGTTAAATTATACAATAAAAAGTAAATTTTTTCAATGTATTTTGTAAAAATAGGTCAAGTTGCCATATTTTTACATTGTTAAATGTTTGTTTAATTTACATTTACTTATTCAACTATTTTATTTTATGCAAATTTATGATATTATTAAAATATAAATGAGGGATACTAGTGAAAGATAAAATTTTTAGAGAATATGATATTCGTGGTCAAGTACCAAAAGATATTAATGAAAAAATCGCTTACAAAATTGGCTTAGGTTATGGTTCTTATTTACAAGAAAAATTAAACCAACATGCTTGTGTAATTTCACATGATAATCGTCTTTCATCTGAAAGCTTACATAAGTCTTTAATTAAAGGATTACTAGAAACAGGAATTAATGTTATTGATTATGGACTTACTACAACACCAATGCATTACTATGCTAGACATGTAAATGATTTGTTTGGCATAATGATAACAGCTAGCCATAATCCAGCTGATGAAAATGGTTTTAAATTTTCATTTGATAAATACGCTAATGCTCGTGGTGATATGGTTAAAGATTTAAAAAGATATATTGATGCTGGTAAATTTTTAAAAGGTCAAGGTACTATTGAATATAAAAATATTAAAGAAGATTATATTGAGTATGTTATTAGCCATTTAAAATTTGGTAAAAAGAAAATTAAAGTAGTTTTAGATCCCGCAAATGGTACTACTACTTGTGTTGCCAAAGATATATTTTCTAAATTAAATATTGATTTAACTATTATTAATGAAGAGTCAGATGGACATTTTCCCAATCATCATCCTGATCCATCTATTGAAGAAAATTTACAACAATTAAAAGATAAAGTCAAAGAAATAAAAGCTGATATTGGTATTGGATTTGATGGTGATGGTGATCGAATTGGTATCATTGATGAACTTGGTAATATGGTTTCTATCGAAGCTTACGCTATAATTATTTTAAGAAATATAATTGATAAAGTAGATAATAAAAAATTCCTATATGATCCTAAATGTTCTGATAACTTTAAAGATGAAATTGAAAAGTTGGGCGGAACACCTGTAATATGTCGAACAGGAACTAGTTACACCCAAGAAAAAGTATTAAGAGAAAATATTCCATTTGGCATTCAATATGTTGGCCATATATCTTTAAACGATCGTTTATTTAGTACTGAATCAGCTATGTATTCTTCTCTAAGACTAATTGAAATACTTTCTAAAACAGATAAAACTTTAAGTGAACTTGTTAGTACTGTTCCTGTTTACTTTAATAGTCCAGAGGAAAAATTTAAATCATCTGATTCTAAAAAACGAGAAGTTATTAATAATATTAAAAAATATTGTCAAGAAAAAAATTATCAATTTTTAGAAATTGATGGCTTAAAAGTTATGTTTAAAGATGCTTGGGCTTATGTAAGAGCAAGTAACACCGGACCAAATATAACATTAAGATGTGAAGCCAAAGATAAAAATAATTTAGATAATTTAATTAAATTATTTAAGACATTAATTGAAGTTTATAACAAATAAAAAGTAGCTTTTGCTACTTTTTATTTGTTATTCATATTTTGCATATAAATAAACTGTTTCATGATTTTTTATTTTTTCATTTGCTAATTCATCTGTTGTTTTAGAGCCACTATAATTTCTTGAATTCCATTTTTGAAGAGGTTTACCATCTATCATATATAAATCTCCACCTTCTTGGAATACTTTTGGAATAATTATATTTTCATTATATAATAATGCAAATACTGCTTGTGGTGTAGATGTTGAATAAAAGACAAATGTTATATAAGAATTATTATACTCTTTATAATAATGAATAAATCCTTCAACTTTGTCAAATCTATCAGATGAACCTTTTGCTTTGTTATCTGTTCTATTTACATTATAAATATAAGTTGATTTACTTAATCCTCGTAAATCCATTATAGCATTTTCAGTAGCTAATACGGTTGGACTACCATATATTTCAGCATCATAATTAATATTGCTTCCATATAATGTTCCATGTAATTCAATTGCTGCATTTTCATTAATTGCTACCTTAGTTGAATCAAAATCTTCTTCTCCAATTTTAAATGTATCTTTATCAGGCTTTTTATGAGTAATAACATTGAAATTATTAACAGTTAATGATGCATTATCTTCTACTTTTATACCAATAGTATTTTTTTCAGTTATAGCTTTTTTTAACTCTTTATCATACTCAGATGGTAAGATAGCATCGATTTCTAATTTTAAATCTTTAATACTAACATTTTTACCACTTCTAATAACAAAAGTATATTTACTATCAGTAACTGCTGATTTTACTGTTGTATTGCGGAAATCTATTACTACATCATGATCAATATAAATTGTTTTAGTTATTGTTTCACCTGCCCAATTTTCAACAATTATTTCTTTACCACTAGTTAAATTATCTTTTAATTCTTGAATATTACTTACTTTAACAAAATTAGTAATAAAGTCAACAGTATATGTATCAACTGAATTTTTTTCTTCGTTTTTATATCCAGCAGCTAAATTAATAGTTATATTAAGACTTTTATTATATAAATCTTCTAATTTTGTTTGCTCAAAATTTTTATTAGTTATTTCCTTAAATAAATTTACTAATTCTAAATCTATATCTGAATCGTTTGTTAATGTTATTGTTTTTTTAGAAGTACCATTATATTCAATAGTAATATTAGTAACATTTTTAACTTCTACAGCTTTTTCTAATGCATTTTTTATCTTAGAGTAATTAGTTTGTAATCCTAAATCTTTATTAATAATATTAAATGAAATTTTGTTTTCTTCTTGTTGAACTGTTGCTGAAAAGTCTTTATTATTTATAGAATCAACAAAATTATTAGCTATCTTATTTGTATATACAATTTTTTCATATTTTGCTTTTAATGTAATATCTTCGGTAATTGGTGTGTTAAAATCAAATGCTGTTTCTTCTAAGGCATTACACTCATCATCACTACATTTAAACCAATCAATAAATTCATAGCCGTTATAGTCTCCCTCAGCATTTTTATGAGCTTCTCCCGGTGTTTGTACTTGACTATTATAACTAACTATTCTTTTACCAATTTCATTTCCACCATCACTATCAAATGTAACAGTATATCGATTTGCTTTCCATTTGCCAATTATTGTAGTAACTTCATCGGTAAAAATTCGATCAGTAAGAATTTTTATTTCAGTATTAGGATGTTTTTCATCAAACCAGCCTAAAAACTCATAACCAGTTTGATTTGTATTTGGTATTTGTTCCGTTGTTAACTTATAGTCAGAATTTAATACTACTGTATCTTTACCTTGAACGAATTGATTATTTTCAACATCATCAATCATTCCTTTGAATTTAACAATACGTTGTTTTTCAGTCCATTTAGCCTTTAATTTAATATTGGCTTTAATTGGTGTATCAAAATCAAATGCTGTTTCTTCTAAGACATTACACTCATCATCACTACATTTAAACCAGCCAACAAATGTAAAACCTTTTCTTTGAGGTTCAGTTGGCATTTCTACTGTGTGATTATATTCAACAGTTTTCTCTTCACTACTACTTTCATTGATAAAAGTAACGGTATATGTTTCAATTTGCCATTTTGCTTTTAAAGTAACATTTTGAGTTAATTTTTGTTCAAAATCAAATTCAGTATCTTCACCTACTGCTACATCATACCAATATTTAAAAGTATATCCTTCTTTATCACTAGGTTTTAAATTTTGATGATCACTTGGTACTACATTAGGATAAGTATAAGAAAATTCTTGTTTTCCACCTTCAAGTTTATCATCTTCAAATGTTAACTTATAAACATCACCAACTAAAACTTGTTTTAATTTAATATCTGATGTAATTTCTGTATTAAAATCAAAAGCATCCTCTTCCAATGATGAACAATTATCATTATTACATTTATGCCATTCAAGAGTATACCCTTTTTCAACTTCAACACTTGGTGCAGTTACTTTTTCCCCAGAAATAACTTCTTGCTTTCTTATATCGGCATTTTTATCATCTACAAAAATAACTGTATAAACATCTTTTATAAGACTATAATCAATATATTTTATATCTACTAACATATCATCTTGTGGCTTTGGAGAACCTATTAAATTATCATTAAATTTCCAGCCATCACTATATTTTGATACTGTATAAATATTCATTTTATCATATATTGGCGAACTTTTTACTTCACCATCTGTTTCTGTATTTACTTTAATACTACGTGCAGATAACATAATATCCTTAGTATTTAAAGAATAATTTTTTACATATTGATCTGTAAAAACATATTTACCAATAATATAAAACGATGTAGCATTTGGTTCTTGTTCTAAAACTAAATCACCCAACGTTTTTAAATTAATTTCTTTGGCCATAGTAGGAGTTAAATTAATTAACAATGCTACTAATACTAATAATATATATTTACTAATTTTTTTCATTCTTTACTTCCTTTCTAATTAACAATCGTAAATTGTAAATTTATCGTTTTACCATCTTTTAAAGTTAAAGTTATATTTTTTTCAACTTTTTGAATCTCACTAGATAAAAAATAATCATATTTTTCTAATCCTTTATAAATTACATTTTTATAATCCGTAAATTTTTTACCATCTTTGTAAACTATAACATTATAACCAACTGGTAATTGATTATCATTAAATTGTGTTTTTAATTCAATTTTATATATTGAACTTACGACAACATCACATTTTGCTTCATAATTGCCATCAATAGTTGTTACTGTTATTGTCGCTGTTCCTTCACTTAAAGCAGTTACTTTACCATTATCATCAACTTTAACAACATTTGGATTACTACTTTGCCATTTTAATCCTTTATTGGTAGCATTACTTGGGGTAATAGTGGCTTTTAAATTATCACTTTCATTTACATTTAAAGTTAATTTATCTTTATTTAATGATACACCAGTAACTTTAACTTCACTTGGAGTAGTTGGAGTGGGATTACTACTTTCACCTGAATTTGGATTTGATGGAATTGGATTTGGATTAGAATTTTCTTTAATAGTTATATCTTTCTTGGCTGTTTTATTTCCATCATTAGTTGTAACCGTAATTGTTACTTTTCCACTTTTTAAACCTTTAACATTACCATTTTTATCAACACTGGCAATTTTAGAATCACTACTTTTCCACTTAACACTTTTGTCTGAGGCTTCATTTGGTTTAATATCAGCAGTTAATTTAATTGTTTTTCCCACTAATACCTCACTAGCACCTTTAATTGTTACACTAGTAACACTTACAATATCACTGGTAACTGTTACTTCACAAGTAGCTTTATACTTTCCATCTTCGGTTGTTACTGTAATTGTGGCCTTGCCATTTTTTAAAGCTTTTAATTTACCATTTTCATCAACTGTTACTATATCTTCATCACTACTAGACCATAACACTTTTTTATTTTGAGCATTTTCTGGTGTAATAGTAACTACTAAGGTATGAGAAGAATTAGGTTTTAAAGATAATTCCTTTAAATCTAAACTAATGCCCATAACTGCCTCAGCTTTTATCCACTTAGCTTCTAAAATCATATCATCTGTTATTTTAGTATTAAAATCAAATAATTCATCATTATAATACCAACCATCAAATACATAACCATCCTTAGTTGGATCTGTTGGCTTCACAATTTTACCATCTTTTTGAACTTTTGCTGTACTAATATTGCCACCACCATTAGTATCAAAAGTTATTTCATATTCTTTCTTAGAACATCCCTTAATTGCAAAAAGTAAAATAAGTAGGACTATAACAATACCTAATACTATTAAGATGATTTTCTTATGCTTTTCATTTACTTGCATTTTTCATACTCCTTTCCTAAATCTTATATGCAAAAAAACATAAATATTACTACCTAAGCTAGTAGCTACTTTAATTGTACTATAATAAATCTTACCTAACAAGAGGTAATTTTTACTAAAACCCTTAATAAAAAAATTCAAACCATCATAGGATTGAACTTTTTAAGATAAATAATATTTGATTTAATCTTGCATTTCAATAATTGTTTTTTCTTCTAAACCAGTTATTTCAGAAATTTCTGAGATAGATATTCCTTTTTTTAACATATTTTTAGCAATATCTTTTTTACTTTTAATTGCTGATAATGTCAATATAAAAATGTAGGTTTTTGCTAATATAATTTTGTAGGAAAACCTACATTTTTATATTAGCAAAATTTATTCATTTTTTTCTTCAGAATTAGTTAATATATCTTTAGTTCTGTATGATTTTCCAGTAATGGAAATTACATGAGAATGGTGAAGCAATCTATCTAAAATGGCATTGGCAATCATATTATCTCCAAATAATTCTCCCCATTTTGAAAATGATTTATTTGTAGT
>CANQVV010000001.1 GCA_947627385.1 uncultured Bacilli bacterium | reverse complement strand
GAAAGTGGAAAGAACTTTTTCAACGACTTATTTCCCATCATTATATTTATCGGGAATTTCTAACAATAATCAATAAAAAATAAAAAAATAGTTGCAAAATAAGTATTTGTATAGTATAATCTTAATTGTTCTGAAATTCATTTTAGAATGTGGGTTATGGGTGATTGGCTCAGTTGGTTAGAGCATCTGCCTTACAAGCAGAGGGTCATAGGTTCGAGTCCTATATCACCCACCATTATTTTTTTGCCGACATAGCGTAATTGGTAGCGCAACTGACTTGTAATCAGTAGGTTGGGGGTTCGATTCCCTCTGTCGGCACCATTAATTTTGTGGAGGGATAGCGAAGTGGTCAAACGCGGTAGACTGTAAATCTATTCTTTTAAAGTTCCATGGTTCAAATCCATGTCCCTCCACCACTTTAAATATACTGCCCCGTAGCCAAGTGGTAAGGCATCAGACTTTGACTCTGACATTCCGTTGGTTCGAACCCAGCCGGGGCAGCCATTTATTCGTCTCGTTAGCTCAGTAGGTAGAGCATTCGACTTTTAATCGAAGGGTCTGGAGTTCAAATCTCCAACGAGACACCAGTTTGTTAATTACCTCGTTAAATGCGAGGTTTTATTTTTTATAAAATTTTTGAGCATTTAATCTTATTAATTAATTTATTTTACTGTAATAAAAAAAGTCATCAAATGATGACATTTATTTTTTAGAAGAGCTAAGTATATTTAAACTTTTTATTCTTATTATTTTTGCGAAATAATATTCCTTCCCATTTAAATAGCTCCTTCTATTTTAATTATAATCAGAACTCTATGTTACTAAAACAATTATAAAATTTTTTTTACATTTTTTTACAAATTTTCCAAAAGTTGACATTTTTTTCACAAATCATATGTTATAACATTTTGTGGAGGTTTGGTGATGAATCACGATGTATCGTTGTTAATTAAAGAATTTAAAAAAATAAGAAAAGCAGGATTGATTAAATCACTGCGTACAGGCACAACTGGATTGGGATATACTTTTGAAAGTTTATTAAATAAAAAAGAAGATCAAGAATGTAAACCAGATTTTGGAAGTGTTGAGTTAAAATGTAAATTGGGATATTCTAAAACAAGAATTACACTTTTTACAAGTTCACCATATAGAAATAATGAATTTGCAACTCGTTATATTTTAGAAAAATATGGTTATAATGATAAAAGTAATTTAGATCAAAAGCATTTTTCAAGAAGAATTTTTTGCAATTACACAAGATCTGTTAATGATTATGAATTCAGATTAAAAGTTGATTATGAAATTCAACAATTAATAATTCAAGCGTATTACAAAGGAAATTTTATTGAAGATGTATGTTATTGGGAATTTAAAACATTAGAAACAAAACTAAAAATAAAATTAACAAATTTAGCTATTATTTATGGTTATCCATATAAATATAATAATATTCAATATTATAAATATTTAAAAATGGAAATTTACAAGTTAAAAGGTTTTTTTGAGTTTTTAAAATTAATTGAAAATGATAAAATAAGTATTTGTATTTCCATAAAAGATGGGGTTACAAACATTGGAACTCCCCAACTTTATACTCATGGAGTTAGTTTCCAAATTAGGAAAGAAGATCTTAGAGAATTATTTTATTATATAATGCAGGTGTAATTTTTAAAATAAATCAAGATTTATATAATTATTGAGTAGAGATTTTGAAAAATTCTGTATTTTAGTTGATTTTTTTAGTTTGTTGTAATATAATGTTAGTGCATTAAGGAAGAACGCGCACCCATAGCTCAATTGGATAGAGCGTTAGACTACGGATCTAAAGGTTAGGGGTTCGACTCCCTTTGGGTGCACCATTATTTTCGAGAAGTAGCACAGCTTGGTAGTGCGCGTGGTTTGGGACCATGAGGTCGCAGGTTCGAATCCTGTCTTCTCGACCATATTTAAAAAAGAAGTACATTATTTAGCATGTGCTTTTTTATTTTATGAGATTGAAAATTTTGACAACATTTGTCGAAACTATTTATTTTTCTGAAAAAAGAGATATTATGAAATTGGGTGATTAAATTGCGAGTAGACTTTATTTTAAACGAATTATTGAAAAAATTAGAATATGCTGATATTTGGGTTGAAACAATAAATCTTAGAGAACTTGACAAAAAAAGCATATATCGTTTATAATCTTTATTGTTAGAAGGTGTTAGGGTGTATAGTGACCGAATTTATTTAACTCCACAAGATATTTTAGAGAAAGAATTTAAAATTGATGCTAGGGGGTATAGACCTCAGGAAGTTGATAAATTTCTTGATATGGTTATTCGTGATTATACAGAATACAATTCTACCATAAAAAAATTAGAAAAAGACATTAAAGATTTAGTGGAAGATAATACAAAGTTGAAACAAGAAATGCGTAAATTGAATGAAGAACTCGAAGTAAGTAAATCATCAGAAACATCTAATCGAACACTAACTAATGTTGATTTGCTAAAACGAATTAGTCAACTAGAAAAAGCTGTATTTGGTAAAGAAGAATAATATTTAGACAAATGCTGCATTAATTTTAATGTAGAGGAAAGTCCATGCTCACACAATCTGTGATGATTGTAGTGTTCGTGCTTAGGAAAAAAATAACCTAAGGTAGCAAAAGCTAACGGCACCGAAATTATCTTTTAAAGATATAGTAGGTTTAAAGTGCCACAGAAACGAGTTATTTGGTAACAAATAAATGAAACGCGGTAAACCCCACGAGTGAGAAACCTAAATTATGGTAAGGGAACTGTAAGACGGAAAATGAACTAACTTACGGATGCAAAAGCATAGATAAATATTTGTCACTCATATGAGTACAGAACATGGCTTATTAATATTATTTTTTTTGATTAAGGAGTGAAAAATTTTGGAAGAAATTGCCGAACTCTTAAAAGAAACAAGAGAAAATTCAGGTATTGAATTAAGTGAAGTTAGTAAAGATTTGGGTATAGATGAAATTTTTTTGTCAAATATTGAAGATGGAAAAATCGGCTCTTTTAAAGATATATTTGCTTTAAAAGAATATATTTCAAATTATGCTAAATATCTTGGTTTAGAAGCAGAGAAAATTTTAGAAGAATTTAATGAATATTTATTTGAATATACTTCAAAAATACCTATTAAAGAAATAGAAAAAACAATTGAATTAAGTGTTAAAGAAGAAAATTCAAAAATTGCTTCACCTTATACTAAAAAGAGTACTAAAAATCAAAAATTAATTTATGTAGTTATATATATATTATTAATTATATTTGTAATTTTAGCCATATTTTGGTCAGTAAATCAAATAACAATAGATAAAAAAAGTGCATATATTGTAAGTTATAGAAAGTAGTGATTGTATGAACTTACCTAATAAAATAACCATAACTAGAATTTTACTTGGAATTGTGATGCTTATACTATTATTATTTCCTTGGTATGATGTTGGTTTTACTTTTCCCGAATATGTAATAAATGGTGAAATATTAAGTTTAAAATATATTATTGTAGGAATTATATTTGTTATTGCATCGCTTTCTGATTTTCTTGATGGTTATTTAGCTAGAAGTAAAAATCTTGTAACTGATTTTGGTAAAGTAGCTGATGCTATTGCAGACAAGATTTTAGTTAATGGACTTTTAATTATTTTGGCTTATGAAAGAATTATTCCTATATTAATTCCGGTTATAATTATTACTCGTGATATAGTTGTTGATTCTTGCAAAATGGTTAGTGGATCTCATGGTAAAGTGGTAGCAGCCAGTATTTTAGGCAAAGCAAAAACTATGTGTATGATGATTGGTTTGACACTTGTATTATTTAATAACTTACCTTTCTCATTGTTCAATGTTCAATTAGGAAATTATTTAATTTTAATTGCAACAATTTTGTCAGTTGTAAGCGGTTGTCAATATTATTATAATGTTAAAGATTTATTATTTAAAAATTCTATAAAAAAGTAATTCAACTTACTTTTTTTTGTGCTATAATATTTTTGGTGTATGGTGTTTTTTATGAGGAGTAAAAGAAAAACTAAAATAAAAATAATTTTTATAGTAGTAATGGTATTATTAGCAGTTTTGCCTTTTTGTTTAATGGCTATACCACAATTGAAAATAAAGTTAAAAGGAAGTCAAACAATAATTGTCAAAGTAGGCAAAAAATATACCGAATTAGGAGCAAATGCTACATTGAGTAATTTATTTGCTTCTAAAAAACTTGATTTGAATATTGATGGTGAGGTTAATACTGATAAAATTGGTACTTATACCATAATTTATTCTACTCAAAATAATGGTCATACCAAAAAAGTTAAAAGAGTCGTCAAAGTAATAGATGATGAAAAGCCAGAAATTAAACTAAATGGTGATATTAAACTATGTAAAAATAATTCTGCAATTAAAATCGATGCTACTGTTATAGACAATTATGATGGCGATATTACTGACAAATTAGAATATAAAATAAATGATAATAAAATATATTTAAGTGTTGTTGATAGTTCTTTAAATAAGACCGAATTAGAAAAAGATATTAGTTATATAGATTCAGAAAAACCAGTAATTACATTAAAAGGAAATTCTACAATTAACTTAGAATTAAATGAGCAATATATAGAAAGTGGAGCAACTGCAATTGATTCATGCAGTGGTGATTTAACTTCTAAAATAAAAATATCTGGTACTGTAAACTCAGCTAGTGTGGGAACTTATCAAATTACATATAGTGTTAGTGATGATGATGGCAATGAAACAACTATAACGAGAAAAGTGGTTGTTAGTGAACATAAAATTACAGGTAATGGTACAATTTATTTGACTTTTGATGATGGACCAGGAAAGTATACAACTGAAATTTTAAATATATTAGATAAATATAATATCAAAGCTACATTTTTTGTAACTTCTCAGTTTACAGGTTACTTAGATAAAATCAAAGACGAATATGACCGAGGCCATACGGTTGGAGTCCACACATATAGTCATAAATGGTCAATATATAGTTCTATTGATACATATTGGAATGATTTTAGTAAAATAGAACAAATAGTTTATGAAAAAACCGGAGTTCATCCTAAATATTTTAGATTTCCAGGTGGTACATCAAATACTGCTAATTGTAAGTATAATGATATTAATAATATGATGGAAACTTTGGCTAATTTAATGACAGATAAAGGGTATGTTTATTTTGACTGGAATGTAGATAGTTGTGATACATGCAAAAAAAATTCTGTAAATGATATTATTAATACAATCAAAACTTATGTTAGAGGTAATGGTAATTATATAATTTTAATGCACGATATTAAACAAAATACAAAAGATGCTTTACCTTCTGTAATTGAATATTTACAAGCCCATGGATATACATTTAAAAAAATAGATGATACAACTCCTATTAAACAATTTAATCCTGGCACTTGCAAAAAATAACCCATACAAAAATTAAAATGTTACATAAGATAAACTAGAAAGGAAATATTTTTATGGAACAAAGTAAATTTGAGTATAATAGTGAAACGAAAATTGATGGTGCTATGGATATGAATATGGGAATGAACATGGGTTCTGGATGCTGTGATATGGGTATGCCAATATCACAACAAACTATGATGTGCCCACCAATTCAAGAATGTCCACAAGAAAGAGTATGTCATAAATATTTTTGTTATGAAGTACCTCACATTATGCCATGTAATACAAGGGTAATTAATCATCATGTTTATAGACATACTTACACACCATGTTTTACTACTTGTGAGGAAAATGTTGTTTCAAATGTTTACGACAGAAAATGTTGTTTCTAAAAAAGTCTCTATTTTAGAGATTTTTTTCTGGAAAAAATTTAATATCCCTTGGCATATTATTATAAATAAGATATAATATATATAGAAATTAGGTGTAATATGAAAATATGGAAAGATAAAAAAATAATTGCTTTGACAATAATAATGGTAATCTTTACGATAGCATATTTTATCATTATTAACAAAGCATCTTATGCTTTTGAAAATGATTATGATATTAATAAAGCACATAATAATATTATAGAAACAATCAAGAAAAGTGCCATAGCTTATGCTAATCAACATTTAGATTTATTTGAGGAAAATAATTCCACCCATATTTCTGTACAAGATTTAATTGATAGCAAAATTTTAGTTTCCGATGAAGATGGCAATATTATTGATCCTTCTAATAGTAATGAAACACTAAATTCAAAAATGATTGAAATAATTAAAGAAAAAGATAATTTTAAAGTTGATATAGATATTTAAAAAAATTGGTAAAATAAATGTCAAATTTCTTTGAATTGTTGAATTAATAAAAAAATATTTAGTAATATATTATTGTAAGGAGCAGTGGTTTAAAATGTTATATCCATCAATAGATAAATTATTAAATATTGTAGATTCTAAGTATATGTTAGTTCATGTTGCTTCTAAAAGAAGTAAACAAATGCAAGAAACTTCTCATTATCAAATGCGCATAAATGAGTATGTTAGTAAAAAAGATTTAGGCAGAGCCTTAGAAGAACTAGAAAACGGATTAATAAAAGTTGTAAAAAAATAATCTCAAAACTCTTGATTATCTAAAATAAATGTGTTAAGATAATCGTGTTCTTGGGGGATTAGCTCAGCTGGCTAGAGCACCTGCCCTGCACGCAGGGGGTCGCGGGTTCGAATCCCACATCCTCCACCATTGAGACAATAATTCCCTGTATTTACGGGGTTTTTTTATGTTTTCTTTTTTAGAATTATTCTGATATAATATACACAAGGAGTGAAGAAAATGGAAAAATTTTTAAAAGGATTGGCACTAACAATTTTAGTTCTAGTTTTATTTGTTTCAACAAGCGGAGTATTATTACTTTTACCAGTAAAGAATACAATTAAGAAAGACTCAGTAAAAGAAATGATTACTAGTTTAGAAATTGAAAAAATGGTTCAAGATGATCCAAACTTTAAAAAAGCAGTAGATGAAGTTTTTGAACCAATTTATGAAGAAACAAGAAATCTTGGCATCGAAGATGAAGTAATTATAAAAATTATGGATTCTGACGAAGTTAAAGGATTAATTGGTGATGTTACTGGCAATATAACAGATTATATCGTGACTGGTAAAAATCAAAAATTGATAAATACTGATAATATTGAAAGCCTTGTCGATAAAGCAATTACTGATATAAATAAAAGCGGTTATTATGAAATACAACCAGAAGAAAAACAAGAAATTTTAACAATTATTCGTGAGGAAGTAAATGAATATCAAGAATTATTACCAGAGACAAATGTTATTGATGAAACTTTTAGTCAAAAAGATATGGAGTCACTTAATACTATCCGTTTTATATTAGGTAATAAATTAATTATGATTTTAGGAATAGCAATGGCTGTTTCAATAATAGGCATCATATTATTTAAATTAAAAGAGGCAAAGTGGATAAAATGGAATTCTTTAACAATTATGTTTAGTTCACTTTTAACTAGTATAATTACTGTAATATTCTTAATATTAAATAATGCTTTATTTAGATTAGACTATGCTTATATATTTAAAACTTTAAGTAAAACAATTAATTATAGTATGATATTATCATTTAGTGTTTTAATTATTATGATTATAATTTTAATTACATATCATATTGTTTCTAAAAGTTATAAAAAAGAACTTAAAGCTGAAACTAAGAAAGTCTAAGTATATAAAATTTTAAATTGTAAATACTAATAATATATTTATATTTTATTGACATCATTATATGAAATAAATATTGCTGTTTTAGGTAATATGTAGTATCATTTAAATGAAAGTAGTGGTGTAAATGGCCAATAATAAAATTAATTCAAAACAAGTAACTAATAAAAGAAGTGTTAATACTAAAAGTAGTAATAATGCTACCATTATGAAAACCTTAGTTGTTTTAGGAGTAATTATTTTATTTGTAAGTTTATTGTATTTAATGAATTACTTTTTTGTCGAAAAAAACCATATTAAAATAAATATGTCAACTGATAAAAAATTAGAGTATGTTAAAATAAGTGGTAAAGATGAACTTATAACAACCCAAAAATATGTTAGTGATCTTGATTATAGTATGCGCTATGATGTAAATAATTTTCGAGTTTTTAAATATCGTAAACAAGATTATTTTAAATTTTTAGACGAAGATAAAATTCTTGTTATTGTCGAAAAATCAGATTTACCAAAAGGTTGTATTATTAATGAAGATACAAAAGGATATAGTAAATGTAATTTAACTGTTGATTCATATACCGAGGAATTATATATTACATCTAATGATGTTACTTATAAAATTACTATTAAAAACCCAAATACCGAAGAATATTTTAGCAAAGTAAAAGCTAAAATAGATTATATGGTAAATTCATTTGAAATTACAAAAAAATAGCCAAGGCTATTTTTTTAACTTAAAGGAGTGATAAATATGCACATAAATTGTTTTAGTATTACATTTTGGTTTAATATTTTTAAATCTCATCAAGAAATAATAGATAAATTACAAAATTTTTTCCAAAATGAATATGATAGATATAATTTTTTAAATATTACTGATGACTTTTTTGCACCCGTAATAACAGCTGTTAATAATTCAAAACGTACAAATTTAACTATTAGTCAAATAAATCTTCAATATAATATGGATAAAGTTGAATGGCAAGATTTTTCAAAATTTAAAGAAAAAGCATTAGGTCTATTTGAATTACTTACTGATAATGGCATAGAATTATTGCATACGGCTATTTTTATTAATGGTGAATTTGTTAGCGAAGATATATTGAAAAAAATATCTAAAAATACTCTTAATAAATCTTTAATTAATAAAGATTTAGTTGATATCAATTTAAAATTAGGTAAAATTCATGAAGATTTATTTTATAAAATTATTGCAATTCTTAATAAGAAACAAATTAACATACCAGAGGAAAGAGATGAATTAGGTCGTTTAACTCCAATTCCTTTGATAAGTTGGTATAATGCTCATATTGATACAGAACTTGGTGATGTATCTTATGAAATTAATGATAAATATTCTTTTGACAATACTAAAAATTATCATACAACAGAATTTTATCTTAATAAAATGTTATATATTTTAGAAAATAATTTTCATAATGATATTGATAATTTATTAAAGAAAGGTGTATTCTAATATTCACTAATTTTTAATATTTGGTTAAAGTATATTTTTATATTATTTAAATATAATTTTTTAGTATGTGTATTTAAATAATTTATCTGACCATTTTCATTTTTTATATTACCATCATAATAATAAAAAATTTTAATAGTTAATTTTAAATTATAGGCATTAATAATTTGATGCTCTAAATTACTTAGCTGATCTTCGGATAATATAGGATATTTTTGTTTATTTTTTGCCTTTTCAATATCTTGCATCATTTCTTCACAATTAAAACAAGAATTAAATGGTTGCCATTTAATAATACCACGATCATTAAAATTAGGCATCATGACCACCAGTTTTCTTATTTCGTTCAATAGCCGTAGAATCATCTAAAAGATTAGAGGCTTTTAATAAACTATTTTTACCAAATTTATTTTTAATATTATCAACAGTATCATTAATATTATCTATTTTTTTATCATTAGTAAATAAAGTTAACTGAACATCTTGCTTATTTTGTAAATTACCACAGCAAATAGTAACTTTTCTAATTGGCAAATTTTCATAAAATTTATCAAATATTAGTAAGCAATATTTTAAAATTTCCTCGGTATTATCCGTAGGGTTATCTAACTTTAAAGTATGATAAAAACCATTGTCAATTTCTTTGGAATAACCGATTCCAAAACCAATACATTTAGTAAGTTTATTATGCTTTCGCATTTTGGATGTAACAACATCAACCATTTCTGAAATAATAATTTTGATATTGTTTTCATTATAATCTTTAAATAATACTTGGGAGTGACTAAATGATTCAGTTTTAGCTAATTTTTTATGATCAGATATTTTACTTAAATCAATTCCATTAGCATGATTCCATAATTCAATACCCATAATTCCAAATTTGTCTTTTAATTTATTTTCATCATATTTTGCTAAATCACCAACACTATAAATTCCCATTTTATTTAAATTATTTTCCATTCTTTTTCCAATGCCCCACATATTAGATAGAGGAGAGATAGTCCATAATTTATTTTGAACATCATCATAAGTCCATTTGGCAATATTATTTTTATTATGTTTAGCTTCTATATCCATAGCTACTTTGGCTAAAAGCATATTATCACCAATACCACATGTAGCGGTTAATTTGGTTTTCTGATAAATAGTATTTAAAATTTCCTTAGCTAATTCTATATCTGTTTTTTGATACATTTTTAAATAATTAGTAATATCTAAGAAACATTCATCAACCGAATAAACAAGTAAATCTTCTTCACTGACAAAATCTAGATAGATACTAATAATTTTTTTACTATATTCAATATATAAATTCATTCTCGGATTAGCAATATAGTATTTAATATGAGGATCAATCTCATAAATACGACCTCGTGATTTAACTCCCATCTTTTTTAAATAAGGAGTAACAGCCAAAGTAATTGCCCCATTTCCTTGTTTTGCATTGGCCACTACCAAAGGGTAATTAAAGGGATCTAGTCCTTTTTCAACACATTCTACGGAAGCAAAAAAGCTTTTTAAATCAATGCATAAAATACTTCTTTTAGGATACATTATTCCACCTCCAAACCAACATTTGTTCGTGACAATTAAAGTATAGTATAAAATATTTAAAAGTACAATACCTATTTTTGGTAATTTCTTATCTTGTTAAGTGTTTTAAAAGATATTATAATAGTAGTATGAAAAAATTATTATTAAAATTAATTGATTTATATCAAAGTTTACCTTTATCTAGTCATAATAGGTGTAAATATTATCCAACATGTTCTAATTATGCTCGGGAAGCTATTAATACATATGGAGCTTTTAAGGGAACAATTCTAAGTATTAAAAGAATTTTAAAATGTAATCCTTTTAGTAAAGGCGGTATTGATTTAGTTCCTCAAAAGGGATTGTCAAAAAGTTTAAATAGTGATAAAATTAATTCGTAAATTGATGACGAGAAATACGATTATTAAATAATTGTTTTGAAGAGAGTTAATGGATGGTGCAAATTAACAAACAGTTTAATAATTACTATTCTCAGTAGAGAGTCTAATCAACTCCGGTTTAAAACCGTTATTATTAAATTAAGTAAATAAAAGGATGGTACCGTCATAATGACTCCTTAGGTAGCATCTTTTTTTATTTAAAATGAAAAGGAGGATAAAATGCCAATAAAAGTATTTACTCAATCAGCAATTAAACTTAGTAATAAAGAAAATATTTATTTTGATCCTTTTAAAATAGATCACCCATTACATGATGCTGATTATATTTTTATAACCCACGATCATTATGATCACTATGATAAAGATTCAATTAAAAATATTTTGAAAAATTCTACTATTTTAGTTGTACCCCAAATTTTAGAAAAAGAAGCTAAAAAAATAACAACCAATGTTTTAGTAGTTGAACCAAATAAAGATTATTGCTTAAATGATTTAAATTTTAAGACTGTTAGAGCTTATAATTTACATAAACTCTTTCATCCAAAAGAGGCAAATTATGTAGGATATATTATAAATGTTGATAATAAATCTTATTATATTATGGGAGATACTGATGTTTTAGATGAAAATAAAAATTTACAAGTTGATGTCTGTTTTATCCCTATTGGTGGTCATTTTACTATGGATTATCTGGAAGCCGCTGAATATATAAATGAGATAAAGCCCAAAAAAGTAATTCCTATTCATTATGGAAGTATAATTGGTGATCTTAATTTAGGAGAAAAATTTAAAAAATTAATAAATAAAGATATAGAAGTAGAAATTCATATTAAGGAGGAAAAATAATGAAAAATATATTAGAAGATGAAAAATTAAGTGTTTTAAATCATAGTTGTGCTCATCTTTTAGCCCAAGCAGTAAAGCATTTATATCCTAAGGCTAAATTTTGGGTAGGCCCAGTTATTGCTGAGGGATTTTACTATGATATTGATTTAGGAGATAAAGTTATTACTGATGATGATATTTCTAAAATTGAACATGAAATGAAAAAAATTGCCAAAGATGGTAAAAAAATAATAAGACATGAAATTACTAAGGAAGAAGCCTTAGAAATGTTTAAAGATGATCCATATAAAATAGATTTAATTACCAGAATGGATGAAAATAATACAGTTATTTCTTGTTATAGTCAAGGTGATTTTACGGATCTTTGTCGTGGCCCTCATGTTGAATCAGTTAAAGAATTAAAATATTTTAAGCTTCTTAAATTTAGTGGAGCATACTTTAAAGGCGATAAAAATAACAAAATGCTTCAAAGAATTTATGGCGTTTGTTTTCCATCAGAAGAAGAACTTAATGATTATTTACAAGAACTTCAAGAAGCAAGTGAAAGAGATCATCGTAAAATTGGCAAAAATTTAAATATTTTTATGACTCATGATTTAGTTGGCAAAGGTATGCCTTTATGGCTTCCAAATGGGGCAATTGTCAGAAAAGAATTAGAAAATTATATTTATAAAAAAGAACAAAAATTAGGTTATAAACATGTTTATACTCCTTGTGTTGGAACAGTTGATTTATATAAAACATCAGGACATTGGGATCATTATAAAGAAAATATGTTCCCATCAATGAAAGTTGATGAAGAAGAATTTGTTTTAAGACCAATGAATTGTCCTCATCATATGTTAGTTTATGCAAATGACTTACATTCTTATCGTGATTTACCTATACGCATTGGGGAATTTGCCACTGATTTTCGTTATGAAGCTAGCGGAGCAGTTAAAGGGTTAGAACGTGTCCGTTGTATGTGTCAAAATGATGCTCACCTTTTTGTGAGACCTGATCAAATAGGAGAAGAATTTAAAAAAGTTGTTGAACTAATTTTAGATGTTTATCATGATTTTGGTATTAAAAATTATAAATTTAGATTATCATTAAGAGATAAGAGTGATAAAGAAAAATATTTTGATGATGATAAAATGTGGAATGATGCCGAAGATAAATTAAGAGAAGTATTAAATGACTTACATCTTGATTATTATGAAGCAATTGGGGAGGCTGCCTTCTATGGTCCTAAACTTGATGTAGAAGTAAAACCAGCAATTGGTCCGGAGGTAACTTTATCAACTTGTCAACTTGATTTTCTTTTACCAAGAAGATTCGAACTTTCTTATATAGATTCGGATGGTAATAAGCAAATTCCAGTTGTGCTACACCGCGCTATCTTTGGTACATTTGATAGATTTACTGCTTTCATTTTAGAAGAAACAAAAGGAGCTTTGCCATTATGGTTATCACCAGTTCAAATAAATATTATTCCTGTTAATAATGAATATCATTTAGAATATGCTAAAAGTTTAAAAGAAATGCTTAGTGATTATCGGGTAGAACTTGATGAACGTAACGAAAAATTAGGATATAAAATGCGTGAAAGTGTTATGCATAAAATTCCAATTACTTTAATAATTGGCCAAAAAGAAGTTGATAATAATAATGTTAGTTATCGACTTTATGGTAGTGAAGATACTATAACTGTATCCAAGGAAGAATTTATTAAATTTATCGAAGATAAAATAAATAAAAAAAATTAGAACTAATTAGTTCTTTTTTTAATCCTTTTTAAAATATCTTTACTATTATTTTCCTTAAATATATTTATATAACCATATTGATAATATAAAATAAAATTTATAAGTTGTTTATTATTTTCAAATTTTTGCAAAAATAATTCACTTTCTTTGACAGTTAAAGTAAAAGTTCTTAAAAATTTTTGAATTTCAAAATCAGAACTATTAAGCATTATATTAATAATTTCTTCTCTTGTTAAAAAACGTTCTATGTATAGATTGGAAACAGCGTACATATTATAATAACCATTATATTCATCGTTATAATTAACACAATTGCCAAAGCCGATAACTTGGGCAACAACAGCATTACTATCAAAATAACGAAAAACATCACAAAGAAGAGTACACATATGAAAACCATGGCCATTATTACCAAATTTTAAATCATGATTGTTATGATAAACTTGACCCTCTATAAATTTTTGACCATACCTATTGGTTTTATCACTATTAAATGCTTTATATCCTTTAATTATCATAAATCTTTTCCTTATGTAATTTATTATAACATAATTGTATAAAATAATTGACAAAACATATAATATAGTGTTAAACTATTAGTGTTTTAAAAAGGAAAGCGATTTATATCCACCTGATTGCCAAGTAGTGATAGGTTAAAAGCCAAATATAAAGAATAATAAATAAGGTTTTTAAGTGGGTATAATGATACTCACTTTTTAATTTTGGAGGTGTTACAATAGCAAAAACAGAAGAGCTACAAATTAATGATCAAATTAAAGTAGCAGAGGTTATGGTAATTGGTCCTAATGGTGAAAAAATGGGTGTCAAAAATATTGAAGATGCCAAGACATTAGCAAGTTATGCGGGACTTGATTTAGTTTTAATGAGTGAAAATAGTACGCCAGCGGTAGCTAAAATAATGGATTATAATAAATACCGTTATGAACGTCAAAAGAAGTTAAAAGAAGCTCAAAAAAAACAAAGAGAAAGTAATAAAGAAGTCAAAGAATATCGTTTGTCAGTTACAATTGATATAGGTGATTTTGAAACGCGTAAGAGAAATGCTGCCGAATATTTGAAAAAAGGTCACAAAATTAAGGCTTTTATCAGATTTAAAGGACGCCAAATGGCCCATACTGAATTAGGAGAAGAAGTTTTATTAAAGTTTGCTAATGCTCTTAGTGATATTAGTCAAATTGAAGTAGAACCAAAACTCGAAGGAAGACAAATGTCTTTGTTATTAGCGCCTAAAAAATAAAGAAGTAGAAGGAGAGAATTATTATGGGAAAACAAAAAACACATAAAGCAAGTAGTAAAGTATTTAAAGTTAAAAAGAATGGTACTCTTACTTATAAGAAAGGTAATGGTAATCATAAAACAAGTAAAGATTCTGCCAAAGCAGTACGTCAAAGAAGAAATAAAGGAATTTTAGGAAAAGGAGAAGCTAACAGATTAAAATCTGTTATCAGATAGGGGGAATAAATAATGGCAAGAGTTAAAGGCGGAAACGTATCAAAAAATAGAAGACGTAAAGTTTTAAAACAAGCAAAAGGTTATTTTGGAAGTAAACATAGATTATATAAAACTGCCCAAGAACAAGTATTCCATAGTGGAGCATATGCTTTTAGAGATAGAAGACAAAATAAAAGAAATTTCCGTAAATTATGGATTACAAGAATTAATGCAGCATGCAGAATGAATGATATCAGTTATTCTAAATTTATGGATGGTTTAAATAAAGCTGGTATTGAAATTAACCGTAAAATGTTATCTGAAATAGCTATTAATGATGCTGAATCTTTTACTAAATTAGTAACTGTTGCTAAGGATGCTTTAAATGGTAAAGTTAAAAGAACAGAAAATGCAGTTAAAGAAGTAAAAGAAGAAGTTAAAAAAGAAGTAAAAAAGGTTACCGAAAAAGTTGAAGATTTAAGTACTAAAACTTTAAGTGAATTAAAAGCACTTGCAAAAGATGCTGGTATTAAAGGTTATAGTGCTATGAAAAAAGACGAATTACTAAAAAATTTAAAATAGTAATTCTTTTTTTTGCAAAAAACTTGCTTATACCTTTATTTTTAGGTATAATTAGAAATAGGAAAATAGGAGTGAGACTATGCGAAAATTTATAGCCAGTCTAGATGTAGGTTCCTCACTAATAAAATTAGTGGTAGGGGAAATTGTAAAAAATAAAGTCAATATTTTAGCATGTGTTGAAACTCCATCAAGAGGTATCAAAAAAGGCTATGTTATTAATGGTGAAAGTGCTACCGAAGCTTTTGATGAAATCTTTAAAAAAGCAGAAACTATATTAGGAATACCAGTAAAAAAAGTTATTGCTAGTGTTCCTTGTGCTTATACAGAATGTTTTTTAAGTAGCGGAACAATTGCTACAACTTCCCCAGATAAAGTTATAAATAATAATGATATTATAAAGGCTATGCAAAAATGTGTTTATAATAAAGTTATTGATAATCGGGAATTAGTAACAGTTCTTCCTACTAGTTTTAAGGTTAATGATGAAGTTGTCAATAATCCTTTGAATATGATTGCTGATAAGTTAACGATGAAGTCAATTATTGTAACTGTTCCTAAAAAAAATATTGAAGGAATTAATACATGTCTTAAAAATATTGGAGTGGAATTAGTTGATGTCGTAATATCACCTTTGGCTGATTTTTATGAACATAAAGATAAAGCTATTGCCAAAGAAATTGGTGCCGTAGTCAATATTGGAGCCGAAACAACCACTGTTTCAATATTTAACCGCGGAATTTTGACTAATTTAGAGGTTATTGATATTGGTGGAAATACAATTGATAATGATTTATCTTATGTTTATAAAATATCTCTTGAAGATGCTAAAAATATTAAAGAACATTTAGCTCTTGCACATACAAGACTTTCTCAACCTAACGAATCAGTAACTTTGAAAGATAAACATGATGAAAATATTAAAATAAATCAATATGATGCCTCAGAAGTAGTAATGAGCAGATTAACAGAGATAATTAGTTTAGCAAAAAAACAAATAAATCTCTTAACAAAAAAAGAAATAAGTTATATAATGTTTACAGGAGGAGTAACAGAAAGCGTTGATTTTGACATTTTGATTGAAGAAATTTTAGGCAATACGGGGATTATTGGTAATGTTGAAGAGATAGGGGCAAGACATAATAAATATAGTACTGCCGTAGGTACTATTAAATATTACAATAGTCGATTAAAACTTCGAAATGTTGAATTTTCTGTATTTGATAAAGAAGAAATAGAAGTATTAAGTGGAACAGATAAAGGGATAAGTATACCTGATAATTCTTTATTAGGAAAATTATTTGGATACTTTTTTGATAATTAAGGAGAGATAAAAGATGAACGATTTACAAATGGATCAAATTGCTAAGATTAAAGTAGTTGGTGTAGGTGGTGGCGGCTGTAATGCTGTTAACCGAATGATTGAAGAAGGAGTTAAAAGTGTTGAGTTTTATGTAGTCAATACTGATTTACAAGTATTAAATGCTTCCAAAGCTACAAATAAAATTCAAATTGGTAAATCAATTACTGGTGGCCGTGGAGCCGGAGCTAATCCCGAAGTTGGTAGAGCAGCAGCCTTAGAGAGCAAAGGCGAAATAGAAGATGCTCTTAAAGGTGCTGATATGGTTTTTGTAGCTTGTGGTATGGGTGGTGGAACTGGTACTGGTGCTGCTCCAATTATTGCGGAAATTGCCCAAGAACTAGGAGCTCTTACTGTTGGTATTGTTACAAAACCATTTAGATTTGAGGGTAAGAGAAGAACTGAAAATGCCTTAATTGGAATTGAAGAATTAAAAAAACACGTAGATACTTTAATTGTTATACCAAATGATAAATTAAGAGATATTATTGATAAGACAACAACCTTTGGTGATGCATTTAAAGAAGTAGATAATGTATTACATAGAGGTGTTCAATCTATATCAGATTTAATTGCTGTAACTGGTGTTATTAACTTAGACTTTGCTGATGTTAAAGCTGTTATGGAAAAAAGTGGAACTGCAATTATTGGAATTGGTTGCAATGCTGGTGAAAATAGAGCCATTGAAGCTGCTAGACAAGCTGTTGCTAATAGTTTACTAGAAGCTACTATTGATGGAGCTAAAAATGCAATTGTTAATGTTACTGGTGGAGCAAATTTAACTTTATTTGAAATTGAAGATGCAGTTGAAACAGTTAGAGAAGCTGCTAAGGGTGATGTTAATATTATCTTCGGAGCAATCAAAAATGATAATTTAACTGATGAAGTTATTGTAACTGTAATTGCTACGGGCTTTGATGAAGGTGATACCGAAGATTTATATGAAGAAGGAGAAATTCCTAAAAGAAGAACTGTTCAACCAGATGAAGATATTGAAATTCCACCATTTTTAAGAAATAATGATTTATTTTAAGAAATAAAAAAATACGACAAATTTTGCCGTATTTTTTTTATATAATAAATTAGGTGATAAAATGACAATCTATATAGATTTACTTATAATCCTTAATTTTATTTATGATTTCTTACTTCTAATGACAGTAAGTGTTACTTTGAAACGAAATACTAAGTTAAAAAGATTGTTTTTAGGTTCTTTTTTTGGTGCCATATCTACTTTAATAATTTTTCTTCCTTTTAATAAATATTTTTTATTTATCTTAAAAATATTGACATCAATTTTAATGTTAATAATTACTTATGGTTATAAAAATATCCAATATTTTTTTAATAATATTATTTATTTATATATGACAAGTGTTATATTAGCTGGTTTTTTATATTATTTAAAATTAGAATTTAATAATTTATCATATTTACTTATTTTAATATTTGCTCCTTTAATTTTATATTTATATGTTAAAGAGCAAAAAAAATTAAAAGAAATGATTAATTATTATAAAATTGTTACAATAACTTTAAAAAATAATCGCAAATTACTTTTAAATGGTTTTATTGATAGTGGCAATAAATTAAAAGATCCAATTACAGGTAAATATATAATTTTAATAAATAAAAATAAATTAAAAGGCATATATAATATAAGAAGTCCTATATATGTACCAATTAATACTGTTAATAAAAAAAGTTTACTTCCTTGTATTGGTGTTAAAAATATTATAATTGAAAAACAAATTTATACAAATTATTTACTAGGATTATCCGATACTTTTAAAGGATTTGAAAGTATCGATTGTTTACTTAATTATCATTTATTGGAGGAATAAAATATGTTTAAAAAGATAATAGCTTTTTTAAAAAGAAAATATCAAGATTGTTTTTTTGTCGGAGCCACTGATAAATTACCACCACCTTTATCCAAAGAAAAAGAATTAGAATATTTAATTAAGGCTCATCAAGGTGATATTGAAGCTCGTAATATTTTAATTGAACATAATTTAAGATTAGTAGTTTTTTTAGCCAAAAAATATGAAAATACAGGTTTTGATATCGAAGACTTAGTATCTATTGGTTCTATTGGCTTAATTAAAGGTATTAATACCTATAAAATAGATAAAAATATAAAACTAGCAACTTATGCATCACGGTGTATTGCTAATGAAATATTAATGTTTTTAAGAAAAAATAAACGAAAAAAAATAGAGATAAGTTTAGAAGAAACATTAAATTATGATGCCGAAGGTAATGAACTTAGATTAGAAGATATTTTAGGAACTGACGAAGATGTTGTACCCAAAGAATTTGAAAAAGTAATGGATAAAGAAACTTTACAAAAAGAAATTGAAGTATTAGATGATCGAGAAAAAGAAATAATGACTTTAAGATATGGCCTTAATAATACTGAGGAATATACCCAAAAAGAAGTAGCAGAAATGTTAGGTATTTCTCAATCATATATATCTAGAATTGAAAAAAAGATAGTAAAAAAATTACAAACTATAATGAAAATATAAAAAAATTAGTCTTCTTTGAACTAATTTTTTTCTTTATTAATCATACTTTTTGGATAAGGCTTCTTTTCATCAGTTAAATATAATAAATAGTCAGTAGATACATTGTATATTTTTGCAAGTTTTTTTAAAATATCAATTGGTATTTGTCTTTTGCCAATTTCATAGTAACTATAAGCTACTTGGGAAACATTAAGCATTTTACTGATATCTTTTTGTTTTAAATTTCTGTCTTCTCTAATTTCTTTTAAACGATCCATAATATTTTTAACCTCTGTGTAAATTTTATAATATAACAAAATGTTATATTGATTTTTAAAACATAATGTTATAAGATATAAATGTATAAAACGTATTGTTTTGTAAAAACAGGAGAATAAAAATGGAAGATAATAACAAAAAATATCTAATATATGCAGTAATGTTTGTAGTATTATTAATAATAGTAACAGTAACAAGTACATATGCTTACTTTCAAGTAAATGTAACAGGAAGTATAGCTAATTCAACTATAACAACTAAAACTGATTGTATAGATATAAGTATAGCCAATGATAGTAGTGGAAATATTAGTTTGCCATTTAATTATCCGGTAACAGATAGTTATGCCACAGCAAATATAACAAATCCTATCAAAGTACAAGTAAAAAATAATTGTAGTAATAAAGTAAGTTATTCGTTAATACTAACAACATTAACAAAAAGTGGAGAAAGTAGTATAGCAAGTAGTAAAATAAGATACCAAGTCAAGAAAAAGATAGGTACAGGAAGTGAAGTGGTTTGGAAAAAGCCCAATTATTTAACTAGTTTGCAAATGTTACCGACAGGAAATACAACCTCAGAGTTATTAAATAAGAATTTAGATAGTAAGAGTGCCACTAGTAGTTATAATAATAGAGAAAGTTATGTAATAGATGGAACTAGTATTGAAAAAAATACAACCAATACTTATAAAATATATTTATGGGTAGATTATTATGAAGGGGATACAGCAATGTATGATTTATCGACAGGAGAAGAGAAAAGTGGAGTATCTCATACAACAACTTATGATAATAGTACCAAAGGTCAAACATTTAAGAGTGCCATCAGTGTGATAACCAATTTAGGAGATACAATAATAGAAGATTTAAGTGGTAATGGTAATGTAGGAATAGCCAATAATATAGTTAAAATAGATAATGAAGGAATAACAACCAGTGATGATAATAAAAATGGTTGGGTTAATGCAGGACTTGCTAATTATGATTTTAAAAATATAGTATCATTAATAACAAGAGTTAGAATAAATATTGAAGGTGATTCTCAACATATTATAGGAAATTGGGAGGTTGCTGGAATGGGCTTTATATATCATTACTCAGATTGTTCTAGTAATTTGTGCTTTTATCCACAGATTAATGGTTATAAAGCTGTAAATTCAAGTGAAGAAATAAAAATTGGTACTTGGTATACATTAGTAGCAACATATGATGGTCAAACAATAAAAATATATATTAATGGAGTAGAAACAGCTAATTATCCAATTACTGATAATATAAGAGGGTCAACTGAACCAATTTTTTTAGGTGCCAATCCAGGTAGCCTTTATGGCGGTGCATTTGCATATGCAACATTTAGTGATGCTTTAATATTTGATCGAGCATTAAGTGAATCAGAAATCAAAGCAAACTATACAAATATACCTAATCCGGTAGATAAATCTAATTTACTTTTGTGGTATAAGTTTACTAAATAATCAAGTACAAACTTGGTTATTTTTTTGACATCTTTTGCTATCATTTGTCGAAAGTGTTTAAAATAAAAAAATATTGTTCTATATTAAAATAGCAGGTGAATGTATGTTAAAAATGGATTTGGAATATGATAAGGAAGTACTTTTTGTAAGATTAAATGGTAATTTTGACAAAAAAGGTTGCAGTAAAATAAATTATTATTTAATACCTATTTTAACTAAACATAAAATTAAATATTTAATTTATAATTTAGCTAATTTAAAAAGTATTTCTGAATTGGGTGTAGATGCTATTTTAAATTCAAAGTGTATCATCAAGAAAAATAATGGCAAAATATTTTTATGTCAGGTACCAGATGCAGTATTGCTTAAATTAAAACGTTTACATATTAAGATGGTGGCATCAGAAAAAGCAGCTTTAAATATGATAGAGGTGTGAAAGGGTGAACTATGAACAGATATTAAAAGATAATGAAAAAATGATTTGGAAGATAGCAAGTCATTTTTATGGTATTGATAAAAATGACTTATATCAAGCCGGAGTAGTAGGGTTACTTAAAGCATTAAAAAAGTATCAAAAAAATAGTAATACTAAATTTTCTACTTATGCTCATGATTATATTTTTGGAGAAATGTATCTATTAGCTAGTAATAAAAATTTAAAAATAAGTAAAGACATACTAAGATTATATAAAAAAATAGAACAAGCTAGATATATTTTAGCCCAAAGATTAAATAAAATACCTACAAATTTAGAAATGGCTGAATTTTTAGGTTTACCACTTGATGAAATAGAAATGGCTTGTGGTTGTGCCGATAGTATTTTATCTTTGGATAGTAATAGTGAAGATGAACGATGTGCTTATGAATGCATAGGTACAGATATTGATTTTGATACTAAAATATTAATTTATGATAGTTTTAAAGTTTTAAATCAGTCAGAAAAAGATATTATTAAATCGAGATATTTTGAAGATTTAACTCAAAGTGAAGTTGCCAAAAAACTTAATATGACCCAAGTAATGGTATCTAGATATGAAAAAAAGGGAATATCTAAAATGCGAGAATATTTACAAATGTAAGTATAATTATTTTTATTTTTTATCATAATAAAAATGGTGAAAGATATGAATAAAGAAGAATATCAAAAATTAGTTAAAGAAATGTCACCAAAAGAACCTAAATTAAGAAATGCCATCGTTGCTTTTTTAGTCGGTGGCTTGGTTGGTTTTATTGGTGAAGTCATCGTAAATATTTTAATGGAGTCATTTGGTTTATCACGGGTTGACTCTTGTTCGTGGCTTGCATTTATTCTAATCCTTTTTGCATCATTTATGACTGCAATTGGTAAGTTTGACAATTGGGTATCTAAGGCTAAATGTGGGCTTATAATTCCTACAACTGGCTTTGCTCATAGTGTTCAAAGTGCAGCGATTGATTATAAACGTGATGGCTTAGTTACTGGTATTGGCGCTAATCTTTTTAAATTAGCTGGTTCGGTTATTGTTTATGGTATTATTAGTGCTTTCTTTCTAATTTTGTTAAAGGTGGCTTTTTATGTCTAGTGTTAAATTTAATAATATATACATTAATGATTGGTTAACTTTATCCGGGCCTTTGGAAAGTAATAGTAAACTTAAAAAAATTGATTTAAAAATGGATGATTACTATTATGGTGAAAAAACATTTGAAAAAGCTGAGGTAAAAATGCAATACGTAGTAATGAATCGTTTATTAGACAGAAATCGTCTTAAATATGATGAAATTAGTTTAATCGTTGGTGGTGATTTACTTAATCAAATTTCAGCTACAAGTTATGCTTGTAATAATATTCCCATCTCTCTTTTAGGAATATATAGTGCTTGTGCAACTTTTCCAGAAAGTTTAATTGTAGGTGGTATGTTTTTAAATAATCGTGATATCAAAAAAGTTTTAGGAGTTACTAGTAGTCATAATTTAAGTGCTGAAAGACAATTTCGTTATCCGATTGAATATGGCTCTCCCAAACCACATACCTCTACATTTACAGCAACAGCAGGTATAAGTACTCTTTTATCAAAAGAAGAAGGAAGAATAAAAATTGAATCAGCTACCATTGGTAAAGTTTGTGAAATGGGGATTAAAGATGCTAATAATCTTGGAGCAGTAATGGCTCCGGCTGCTGCTAACACTTTATATGAACACTTAATGGATTTAAAAAGAAATCTTGATTATTATGATTTGATATTAACTGGTGATCTTGGTTGTGTTGGTGGCAGTATTTTTAAAGAATATTTAAATCGAAGATATAATTTAAAAATAAAAAATCATCTAGATGCTGGATGTGAATTATATCTAAAAAGTCAAGACACCTATTCGGGTGGCTCAGGTCCGGCTTGTTTGCCATTAGTTCTATTTAATAAAATTATTCCTTCTGGAAAATATAAAAAAATCTTAATTATTGGAACTGGTGCTTTACATAGTCCAACCTTTGTAAATCAAAAAAGTCCTATTCCGGCAATTGCTCATGCCGTTAGTTTGGAGGTAGTATAATGTATTTTCAAGCCTTTATTTTTGCTGGCTTAGTTTGTCTTATTTGCCAAATAGTACTAGATAATACTAAACTAACACCAGGACATATAACAAGTAGTGTTACTGTTATCGGAGCTTTTTTATCATTTTTAGGTATCTATGATAAAATTGTTGCTTGGGCTGGTGCTGGGGCCACAGCATTAATTGCTAATTTTGGTCATATGCTTTACCAATCTGGTTTAGCTGGATTTGAAGAAGGCGGTATTTTAGGATTGTTTTCTAAATTATTATGTTCATCAGGAATAGCAATTGTAACTGTGGTTGTATTTTCTTTTATCTTTACACTTATTTTTAAAGCAAAAGATTAAGCAAGCAAATGCTTGCTTTTTATATGTCAAAAAATGATAACAAAAATATGTATATTAGTAAAAAAAGATGCTGCGAATTAATAGAATATCTAATAATTCGTTAGCATCAGTCAAAAACATAAGGCAATGTGAAAATACATTTCCTATAAATTTAGTATATTCTAAAAACGTAAAATAATCAATCAAAAATTTTAATGCTGAATAATTGTAAAGAATAATTTTTGATTGTGTATATGATAATTATATAATATAATGTAGGTAAGAAAGGGACTTTTTGAAGTAAATGAAATTAAAAGAAGAATATAAAAAATTACCTAAGGATATAATATATGATGCTTATATGGCAATTGTATACAATATTAAAGATTATGATAATATAACTAGAATTAAAATGTTAGATAGTATTATTAAGGAATATAGCCAAGAAGATTATTTATATCATATTTGTACAGAAAAAGAATTACTATTTTTAAAATATAATAGAAATAACAAATTAACTAGAAATGATATAAAAAAATATGAATGGGAAATAGATGAACTTCATAAAAAGTTTATTTTTAGTAAAGTAACATATAGTATTTTTGAAGAACAAATAGATAATGTTGATAAAGCATTAAAATTATTTAATAAAAGAAGTAAAAAAAGTGATGATGAATTAGTTACTTTTATGGTTAGTGTTATTAAAATAAATGGTACTTTATTAAGTAAAGCTTTTTATTCTATGTTAAATGGTATATTTAAATTGGATGAAAAAACTTATAATGCTTATTTAGCACATCCGTTATTTCATTTTTATGTAGATTATCATTATATTTATATCCATAATGAAGAGGAAGAAGAGTTATTTTATCGAAATTATTGGGATGAATTAGATGAAATTTTTAGCAGAAGAAAAGAACTGGGAATAGCTGGTAACTTTAAATTTGATATAAGAGACTATTATGATATATTTTATTATGGTTTTCCAATTAGAAACATTAAGGTTAAAAAAATGTATGATGAAGTGAGTAATTTAAAATTAAAAACTTTTTATTTTCAGGTTATTGATGATGCTAGATTACTTTATGATTATGATCATTTAAACTTATTTATTAAAGATGATAAATTAATAGAAATTATTAAAGAAGCCTTAGATGAGACGCCAAGTGGAGTATTAAATGGATATACGCCTAAAAACTATAAAAAAGAAGTAAAGAAAGCACTTGATTTACGAAAAAATTTTAAAATTGAACAAGATAATGCTTGTTTAAGTACTGCTGATGCTAAGTTGTTTTATAAATTATATTTTGCTCTATTAGAATATATTAACAATAAAAAACATCTTTCTAATATAAAAAAAATTTATAAACAAAATGAACTTAATCCAATGGATTTATACGTAATAGATGATTATTTATGGCAACATAAAGATGAAATAATTGATGAATTTATTCAAATCAATCCTAATAAATTTAATAAAGAGGAATTAGATATAATAAATAATTTTAAAAAAAGTATAACTGGTAGTTTTATTATTTCAGGTTATGAAAAGGAGTATACAAAATGTCTTGGATTTGATGGTAAAGTATATATGATTAAAGGAATTAATTGCAATATTCAAGAATTGATTCCTAATGATATGTTACCACAAATTATAGAAACAACTATACTTATGTTTAAAGATAATATTATTTATAATAGCTTTTTTAAAACGAATGAAATAAGATTTGGCAATGATTTTACAGAAATCATTATTAATGATGATAAAAATGCTATTAAATATTATCATTTATAATATTGTCAATAATAAATTAAAGTCTATTGAATAGTAAATGATAGTTTAGTAAAATAAAAGTGTGTCCTCGTAGCTCAGCTGGATAGAGCACACGCCTCCTAAGCGTGGGGTCGGAAGTTCAAATCTTCTCGGGGACGCCATTTTATTTAATGGAGAAAAATATGAAAAGAAAAAAGAAAAAAATAAATAATATTGTTAAAATTATAGTTATTTTATTATTAGTATTTGGTAGTTTTTTTGTTATAAAATCTATTTTTGATAAGAAAGTAAATAATAATGAAAAAGTAAATGAACCTGAAATAAATAATGATGAAGAAATAAATAATAATGATGAAGAAATTGAAGATAATACTCCTAAAAGTTATGATGATGTTTCTGTATTAAGATATTATGATGAAGAATTTTTTAGTAATAAAGATGAAAATAAAGATGTAAAACCATTTATATTAAAAAGATTAAAAGAATTTAGTAAATTAGATAAACGAATTAATCAAATAATTAATAATTATGATGAATATCCGGAGAAATTATTAATGTCATTATCGATGAATAGAGAACTTACTTCTTTTGTTCTGGATTATCCTAATAAAAAAGGAAAAGTTTATAGTGATAATATCGGTTCTTTTAGTGAAAAAATTCCTGAGTTATTTCAATGGGATGAAAGATGGGGTTATGGTGATTATGGAACAAGTAATATTGCAATAAGTGGTTGTGGCCCTACTTCCTTAGCTATGGTTATTGCGGCTTTAAAAAAAGATAATTCAATTACTCCTTATGAAGTAGCAAAATTAGCTGAGGAAAAAGGTTATTATGTGGAAAATTCAGGTACTACTTGGGATTTAATTAGAGAAGGAGCCAAAGATTATGGTTTAAAAGTAAATGAACTGCCGTTATCTGAAAGTAGTATGAAAAATGCTTTAAATAATAATCATTATATTATTTGTAATTTGCGTAAAGGTGATTTTACTATTAATGGTCATTATATTGTCATTGCCAAAGTAGAAGATGGTAAATTTAAAGTAAATGATCCTAATAGTAAAGAACGTAGTAGTATATTATGGGAATTTGATCGTATAAAAAGTCAAATAAAAAATTTATGGGAAATCTACATTTAATTAAGGTAAAAAAATTTGATGCTTTAAAAAGCTCATTTTTTTATTTTGCAGCATTTGTTTTCTAGTATGTCCGGCAATAATATCAGCGGCTTGCACAAAATAATTTTTCTTTGATATTTCATAACTTAAAAAAACTTTTAAATTACCATTAATTATATTTTTAAAATTGTTATTATCTTTAATATTATGAATACCATATTTAAGTTCTTCATAAATACTTTCTTCTAAATTATAATAGCCATTACTTTTATAACTAGTTTCATCAACATATAAATATATTTCTAAATTTTGATTAGGGTTTAATTTTTTATTCTTTATTAAATCTTTTATACTATTTTTAATAAGCATTTTAATAGCATAGTCAATAAATCTTCCTTTGGATTTAGGCTTATTTAAAATGCTTTTATATATTTTAGAATTATCTACTATACAAGCAATTAATTCAAAATTATTTAAGTAATGCATTATTTTAATAACATCAGTATTTTTTAAATTACTATGTTTTAATTCTTGATTAGAGTGATAATAAGATTTATATTTTATTTTTTTTATAATATTTTTATATTTAATTATAAAATTATTTAATTGTTTTTCACTAAATAATATAATTCCACCATAGATGGCATATTTTTCTTTATTAGTAATAATACCTGAGTCATCAATAGCAATATATAATTTTTGTGTTTTATCTTGGTGCATCAATAATAAATCCTTTCTAGCTTTTTTAATCATATCACTTATTTAAAAAATGTAAAGTAATTTTTTAAATGTATAATAATTGTCAATTAAAAATAAAACTAGTTATTTATTAATAATTTTTGGTATAATTTTATTAGAAAGTAGGAAAATATATAATGAAGAATAAATTTGAAGGCTTAAAAAAAGACGATTTAGTAGAAGATAATAAAGAAAAGAAAAAAGAAGTAAAATTAAAAAGTGCTATGTACAATAATGATGCTGAAAAAATAGAAAAAAGAGAAGAACCCAAAGATGCTGTAATGTGGGGCTTTGTTCTAGGTTTTGCCTTATTCTTTATACTTCTAATCTTAATACTTGTCTTTACAAATTAAGAAGGAGGATTTCTAATGTTACTTACTTGTTTAAAAATATTTACCGCCCGAATAATTGATGTAACATTAGGAACATTAAGAACTGTATTTTTTGTAAAAGGAAAAGTTATTGAACCTTTCGTAATTGCGTTTTTTGAAGTATTGATTTGGTATTTAGTAGCCAAGGAAGCTCTTAATACCGTAGGCAATACTTTTTATATTGCTGTATCTTATGCTGGGGGATATGCAACAGGAACTTTTATTGGTTCATATTTATCTAATAAACTTATAAAAGGAATAGTAGGAGTGCAAGTAATTATAGAAGAAGGATATGATAAATTAATTAATAAACTTCGTAAAAAAGGATATGGGGTTTCTGTTATTGAACTTAAAAATGATTATGATGGTAAAAATAAAGATATGTTATATATTCAAGTTAGTAATCGAAAATTAAAAGAATTAACTAAATTAATTAGACAATATGATAAAAATGCTTTTCTAGTTGTTAATGAAACTAAATTAGTCCAAAATGGCTTTGTTAAATAAAAAAATAAAATAAAAAGGAAAAACACCTCTAAGTACATTATATATGTGTATGTTATAGAATATATAACTAATAAAGAATTATTTATTACTACTTATAAATTAGAAATTTAAATAAAAAACTTGTTTATTAAAAATAAATTTGATATAATTAATTTGCAATTTAAGTGGGACAAAAATCCTGCTTTTATTTATAGTTTGAGGTGAGTATGGAAAGCGTAGAAAAGTTAAGAGAGAAGTTGGTTCAAGTGTTAGAGCCAAAAAATATTATAGTCGATGATATATTTATTGAAAAAAAGGGGAAATATCAGTTTTTAACTGTTGTTTTGGATAAAGTTGGTGGTATAGATTTAGATGGTATAGTCGAGGCCACACATATAATTAATCCCATAGTTGATAAGTATGATATTTGTGATAGTGAATACATTTTAGATGTAATTAGCAAGGAAAGAGGTTAGAAAATGGATAGTAAAGCATTTATTAAAGCACTTAATGCAATTGTAAAAGAAAAAAATATTAGCGAAGATGTTGTGTTTGATGCAATGACGTTAGCACTTCAAACAGCTTATAAGAAAAATTTTGATAGTAAAACTAATGTTAGAGTAGATATTAATAGAGAAACTGGTGAAATTAAAGTATTTTCTTATTTAGTTGTTGTACCAGAAATAGATGAAGGTAGTGAAACAACTGATGAAGAAGGAAATATTGTTGATATTCCACCAGAGATAAATATTGATGCACAAATATTACTTGAAGATGCCCAAAAAATAGATCCTTCGGCTAAGATAGGAGATACTATTGAAAAAGAAGTAACTCCCAAAGATTTTGGCCGTGTAGCAGCAGGTACTGCTAAACAAGTAGTTACTCAAAAAATTCGTGAAGCTGAAAAAGCTAGTATAATTGAGGAATTTCAAGATAAAGAATTTGAACTTATGCTTGGTTTAGTAGCAATGGAAGATCAAAAGAATTATTATATTGATTTAGGTAGAACCAGAGGAATACTTCCTAAATCAGAAATTATACCTGGTGAAACAATTCAAATGGGTTCTAATATTCGCGTTTATATTACCAAAGTTGAAAATGGTGCTAAGGGTCCAGTCATTTTAACATCAAGAAAACATTACGGTTTTGTTAAAAGATTATTTGAAGTTGAAATTCCGGAATTACAAGATGGTTCAATAATTTTATATGGCGTAGCCAGAGATGCTGGCAATAGAAGTAAAGTAGCTGTTTATTCAACAAATGAGCGAATTGATGCTATCGGAGCTTGTATTGGTGAACGTGGAAGTCGAATTGGCAACATTTTAAAAGAATTAAATGGTGAACGGGTTGATTTAGTTTTGTATGATGAAGATCCAACTAAATTTATTGCTAATGCTCTGTCACCTGCTAAAAATGTTATAGTTAATATTACTGATGAAGTTAAAAAAGAAGCTCTTGCAATTGTTACTGATGATAATTTAAGTTTAGCAATTGGTAAGAAAGGAAGTAATATTAGACTTGCAAGTAAACTTACTAAATATAAAATTGAAATTAAAACCTTATCACAAATAAATGAAGAAGGAAATAAGGAGTAATTTTAATGAAACAGAGAAAAATACCTATGCGAACTTGCGTAGTAACCAAAGAAAAATGTGAGAAAAAAGATTTAGTTAGAATTGTAAGAACTCCCGAAGGTAATGTGGAAATTGATTTAACCGGTAAAAAAAATGGACGGGGTGCTTATTTAAAAAAAGATTCATTAGTTTTTGAAAAAGCTAAGAAAAGTGGAATTTTAGAAAGAATTTTAGAAATAAAAATAAATGATGATTTATATAATGAATTAAATGATTTATTAAAATAAGAGAGGAGATTAAAGATGACTGTTAAAGAATATGCCCAAGATATTAATTTATCAGTTGCCGAAGTTTTAAAAAAGTGTAAAGAACTAGGAATTAATGCTTCTAATGGAGATTATGAATTAGTTGATGATGATATTATTATGTTAGATAATACTTTGAATTTAATTAGTACTGATGAAGAAATTACTTATGATGAAGATGAGTTAGTTGAAAATATTGCCAGAGATATTATGGAAAGTAATAATATTACAGAAACAACTACTTCTAAAAAACAAAAATTGAAGAAAAAAGACAATATTCAAGATAATAAAGAAAGTTATCAAATATTGAAAAAAGAGATGTATAAGCATAAAGAAAAATTAATGAGTAATTCTAATGCTAATGAAGATATTGTTTTATATAAACAAGGAATGAGTGTTAAAGAACTAGCTGATAATTTAAATGTTAGTGGTACTGATATAATAAAAAAATTAATGTCTCTTGGTTTAATGCTTGGTTTAAATGATTCAATTGATTTTGAAAATGCTGAAATAGTAGTTCTTGATTATCATAAAACTTTAAAGAAAGAAGAAACCCAAGATTTAGCTAATTTTGAAGAATTTGAAATAATTGATAAAGAAGAAGATTTAGTTAAAAGGCCACCAATTGTTACTATTATGGGCCATGTTGATCATGGTAAAACAACTCTTTTAGATTATATTCGTCATTCTCATGTTGTTGAAGGAGAATTTGGAGGAATAACACAACATATTGGAGCTTACCAAATAAATCATAATGGTAATTTAATTACATTTATTGATACTCCTGGTCATGCTGCTTTTACAGAAATGCGGGCAAGAGGAGCTAGTGTTACTGATATTGTAATTATTATTGTTGCTGCTGATGATGGTGTAATGCCACAAACAAAAGAAGCTATTGATCATGCTAAAAGTGCTAATGTACCAATAATTGTTGCTGTCAATAAAATTGATAAACCAGAAGCTAATCCAGAAAAGATTTTAACGGAAATGGCTGAGGCTGGAATAACCCCAGAAGCATGGGGTGGTGATACGCCATTTATTAATATTTCAGCTCATACCGGCGAAGGTGTTGATTTGCTTTTAGAAACTATTGAAACAATTGCCGAAGTTAATGATTATAAAGCTAATCCTAATCGTTATGCCACTGGTTCCGTTATTGAATCAAAAGTTGATAAAAACATTGGTGGTATTGCTTCATTCATTATTCAAAATGGTACTTTAAGAATAGGTGATCCAATTGTGGTTGGAGAATATTTTGGTAAAGTTAGAACTATGAAAAATGATTTAGGTGAATCAATTGTAGAAGCTGGTCCATCAACTCCAGTTGAAGTTACAGGTATCTCAGATAATCCCGAAGCTGGTGACAAATTTATGGCTTTTGAAACGGAGGCCAAAGCCAAAGAAATTGCGGAAAAGAGAAAAAATCAAAAAGCTTCTAAATATAAAAATGATGTTGTATCCTTAGATGATTTATTTAAGAAAATTGAATCAGGCCAAAAAGAAGTTAATGTGGTTTTAAAATGTGATGTTCGTGGTAGTGAAGAAGCGGTAAAAAATGCGTTACAAAAAATTCAAATTGGGGATGTTGTTGTTAAAGTTATCAGAAGTGGTATTGGTACAATAACTGAATCAGATGTTGTTTTAGCTAATGCTTCAAATGCCATTATAATTGGTTTTAATGTAGTTCCTAGTAATATAACGAAAGAAATAGCCAAAGAATATAATGTTGATATTCGTCTTTATACTATTATCTATAAATTAGTAGAAGAAATGGAACAAGCTATTACTGGTATGCTTGATCCTGAATATGAAGAAAAAGTAATTGGTACTGTCGAAATACGTAAAATCTTTAAATTTTCTAAAATTGGTAATATTGCTGGCTGTTATGTTACTGATGGTATTGTTAAAAATAATGCTAATGTAAGAGTAATTAGAGATGGCATTGTTATTGCTGAGGATAAAATTGCTACTTTACAAAGAGGTAAAGATTCTGTTAAAGAAATGAAAAAAGGTTTTGAATGTGGTATTACCTTAGAAAACTTTAATGATATTAAAGAAAATGATTCACTTGAAGTATTTGAATTAGTTGAGGTTAAACATGCCTAGTCATAAAATTGAGAGAATTGCTAGTGATATTTTAAAATATTTAAGTAATATTATTTTAACTGAAACCAATGATGATTTATTAAAAACAATTACTTTAACTGATGTTTCTGTTAGTAAAGATTTAAGTTATGCCAAAGTTTATTTTACATCAATTAGTAATTTAGAACATGAACAAATTACCAAAGAAATGAATGAAGCTGCACCATTTCTACGTGGAAAACTTGCTCAAAGAATTGAAATTAGAAATATTCCCGAACTTAAATTTATCTATGATGAATCGATTGAATATGCAACTAAGATTGAAAAAATAATTACAGAAATTCATCAAAATGATTAATGGTTTTAAATGAATATAGGTATAGTTATTAATAAAGATAAAGATATGACTAGTCGTGATGTTGTAAACAAATTAAGTCATATATTAAATATTAAAAAAATTGGTCATACTGGTACCCTTGATCCGATGGCAACTGGTGTTCTAGTATGTCTTACTAATAAATATACTAAACTTGTTGATTTAATAACTAATGAAGATAAAGAGTATATTGCTACTATTAAATTTGGAATAAAAACAGATACTGATGATATAACTGGTAATATTTTAGAATCTATATCAGTTAAGGAATATAATAAACAAGATATAATAGAGGTTTTAAATAATTTAATTGGTATATATGAAGAAGAAATACCAATTTATTCAGCAGTCCATGTTAATGGTAAAAGATTATATGAATATGCTAGAAATAATGAAGATGTTGAACTACCAAAAAGAAAAGTAGACATTAAAGAAATAGAATTTTTAGATTATCATAATGACTTACTTAAATTTAGAGTAGTAGTAAGTAAAGGTACTTATATTCGTAGTTTAATTCAAACTATATGTAAAAATTTAAATACTATTGGTACTATGAATAATTTAATTAGAACTAGACAAGGTAAATTTAAGATTGAAAATTCTTATACATTAAATGATATTGCTAATAATAATTATCAAATATTAAATTTAACCGATATGTTAGATGTTAAAATAAAACCAGTTACAAATATTTTAGCTAAAAAAATAATTAATGGTAATAAATTAGAAATGAATGAAAAAGGATTTGTCTTATTTCAAGACAAAGGTTGTGATATAGCATTATATTATTTTGAAAATAAAATTGGTAAATTAAAGATATTATTCTAATAGAAAATAAAAATTTTGTTTACAATTTTGTTTACAATTTAGTTATTTTATAATATAATTATTTGTAGAAGTTTTTACTTAGACAAAAAGTTTCCGATTTTGTCTCAGTTTAAACCAATTAATTTAATAGAAAGGAAGAAATTATGGCTTTAAGCAAAGATGAAAAAGCAAAAATAATTAAAGAATTTGCTAAGAATGATAAAGATTGTGGTTCAGCCGAAGTTCAAATTGCAATTCTTACTAATGAAATTAACAATTTAACTTCTCATATGCAAGAACATACTCATGATTATCATTCAAAAAGAGGATTACTTATGAAAGTAGGTAGAAGAAAAAAATTACTTAACTACTTAAAAGAAAACGATGTAGTAAGTTATCGTGAAGTAATCAAAAAATTAAATTTAAGAAAATAACAAAGGGACACAATATTTTTAGTGTCTTTTTATTTTAGAAAGAGGTTTAGAAATGAAAAAAGTATTCGAATTAGATTTTTATGGTCGAAAAATAGTTATTGAACATGGTGAACTTGCAAAACAAGCCCATGGTAGTGTTTTAGTAAGAGTAAATGACACCGTTGTACTTAGCACGGCGGTTGTATCGAAAACAGCTAATTTATTATCTGATTTTTTCCCACTTATGGTTTTATACAACGAAAAGTTATATTCCGTAGGAAAAATACCAGGAGGATTTATTAAACGTGAAGGAAGACCAACTGATGCTGCGACTCTTGCAGCTAGGATGATTGATCGACCAATGCGACCATTATTTCCTGAGGATTTTCGTAATGAAGTCCAAATAGTTAATACCGTATTAAGTGTTGATCAAGATAATGCTCCGGAATTAGCAGCTTTATTAGGATCATCACTTGCCACATGTATTAGTAAAATTCCTTTTAATGGTCCAGTGGCAGCGGTTAAAGTAGGTCGAGTTAATGGTGAATTTGTTATTAATCCCACAGTTGAACAAGCTGAACTTTCAGATATTGATTTAACAGTAGCAGGAACAATGGATGCCATTAATATGGTTGAAGCAGGGGCCAAAGAAGTTAGTGAAGATGTTATGTTAGAAGCACTACTTTTTGGTCATGAAGCAGTTAAAAAATTAGTGGCTTTTGAAAATTCTATTATTGCTGAAATTGGCGAAGAAAAAATGGAATATGAAAAACTAGAAATAACCGAAGAATTAAGTAAAGAAATTAAAGATGAAATTGAAGAAAAATTAGATAGTGCTCTTAGAATAAAAGACAAAGCTACAATGTATGAAACTATTGATAATATTAAAGAAGAATTATTAGAAAAATATAAAGAAAATAATAGTGAACTAGAAACTGATGAATTAACAGAATTATTAACTAAGGTAGCCAAAGTATTTGAAAATGTTCAATATGAAGTATTTAGAAGAATAGTAGTTAATGAAAAAATTAGAATTGATGGAAGAGCTATGGATGAAATAAGACCACTTAGTGCTAGCATTGATATTTTACCAAGAACTCATGGTTCAGCATTATTTACCAGAGGTCAAACGCAAAGTTTATCAATTACAACACTAGGAGCCCTAGGTGAAAGTCAAATGCTTGATGGACTTTCCTTAGAAGAAGAAAAAAGATTTATGCTACATTATAATTTTCCTCAATTTAGTGTAGGTGAAACAGGTCGTTATGGTTCACCAGGAAGAAGAGAAATAGGTCATGGTGCCTTAGGTGAAAGAGCATTATTACAAGTAATACCAAGTGAAGAAGAATTTCCGTATACTATAAGAGTAGTATCTGAAATTCTAGAAAGTAATGGTTCATCAAGTCAAGCTAGTATTTGCGCTGGTTGCTTATCTCTAATGGCAGCCGGAGTACCAATTAAAGCTCCGGTGGCTGGTATTGCTATGGGTCTTATTACTAATGATGATAAATATACAATTCTAACTGATATTCAAGGAATGGAAGATCATTTAGGTGATATGGATTTTAAAGTTGCTGGTACCAGAGAAGGTATTTGTGCATTACAAATGGATATCAAAATAGATGGTGTTAATAGAAATATTTTAAAAGAAGCTCTTGCCCAAGCTAAAAAGGCACGGATGCAAATTTTGGATTTATTTGAAACAGTTATTAAAGAGCCAAGAAAAGAATTAAGTCCATATGCTCCTAAGATTGATACATTTACAATTGATCCTGAAAAAATCAAAGATGTTATTGGCCGAGGTGGCGAAATGATTACTAAAATTATTTTAGAGGCCTCAAATGTTAAAACCGTTAATGATAAAAATGCTGTTAAAGTTGATTTAGAAGATGATGGTCGTGTTATAATTTATCATACTGATCAAGCAATTATTGATAAAACTCGTAAAATGATCGAAGAAGTTGTAAGAGAAGTAGAAACTGGTAAAGTTTATACTGGTAAAGTTGTAAAAGTTGAAGATTTTGGTTGTTTTGTTGAACTTTGGCCTGGTTGTGAAGGTATGGTTCATGTTTCTCAACTTGATGAAAAACGAGTTAATAAACCAAGTGATATAGTAAAAGTAGGTGATGAGATAATTGTTAAATCTCTCGGCTATGATAATCGAGGACGTTTAAATTTATCTAGAAAAGAAGCATTGCCAAAAAGAAAAACCAATGAGGAAAAAAATAAAGAAGAATAAATATAATTAGTATTAAGGATATGGTGTGAAATGAAAAAGGAAAAAAATTCTAAAAAGAAACAAGATTTTAAAAAAAGTTATTTATGGATAATATTATTGTTAATTATAATTATTGTTGGTTTAGTAATTTACATAGTATTTAATAATGGTAATAAAGATTATACTAAAATTTATGAAAATTTATTAAATAAAGAAGAAACATTTGAAGGGGCTAAGGAAGCAGATGTTACTTTAATAGATTTAGATAATAATAAAGTTCCAGAATTATTAATTACTCTTCCTAAATTAAATAATAATTATATAACTAAGATTTATACTATTAAAGATAATAAACCAATTTCTAACATAGTAGCAGCTTATGAACAATATACTTTTGAATATTTATATAATAAAATAGATGATTTATATAATTGGTATGCTGTTACAACAAATTCACATAAAATATATAATTTGGGATATAGTGATAAAGAATATGTTAAAGAATCAGAATTAAATTATCAAAAAGATATTATATTTGTTAAAAAACAAGAAGATACTGTTCATTTAAATTTAACAGATAAAAAAGAAATTGATTTTAATAAAATTAATAAAACTTGGACTAAAAATGAAAAATTAATAAATGATGAAGTTAAGAATAAAGTTGAAACTTCTAAAATGATGAGTAATATTAAAAAGATAGACGAAAGTAAAAATTTAGTTTATACTGTTAAATCTGTAAAATCTGATGTTTATGGTAATATATCAGGTCAAACTTATCATAATTATTATGAATATCCTGCTATTAATATAGATAGTGAAGATGTAAAAGCTATCAATGAAAAATTAAAAAGTGAAGCAGTTAATGATAGTAATGGAATAGCAACTGGTTTCTTTGGTGAAATAAATGTTATAACTTATGAATATTTTATTAATGATAATATTTTATCAATATTAAGTATTGAAGGTGGTAATAGTTCTACTTGGGTTAAAGCTTATAATGTTGACTTAAAAACTAGTAAAGAAATTTCTACTGCTGTTATGTTAAAAGAACAAAATTTAGATAACGTTAAAGATAAAGTGAAAGAATTTGCTAATTCTTTGATTGATAAATCGTATGAAGAAGTTAAAGATTTTCCAGGTTTTGCCGAAGAATATAATAATTTAAAGAAAGATTTAGATGATAATTTAAATAATATTGAAAATGTTTACTTAAATAAAAATAATGAATTAGTATTATTAGTTGATTTTGAAGTTTTTGGTGGTCAATATACATGTACTAAAACAGTAGCTTATAATTTAGCAAAAAATGAAGTATCCGAAGTAAAATATGAAACTTATGTTGAAAGAGGTCAAAATAATCAGAATGAAGAAGCTTAATGCTTCTTTTTATTTGCATATATTTCTGTTATAATATAAATGAGGATAAATAATATGAAAATAGAATGTAATATTACTGATAATTATTTTAATTGTTTTAATGAAGCTCGTGGTTTTGCTTTGCATAAAAGAAAAATTTTAAAAAATAGAAAAGCTCAAAGTTTATCTTATATTCAAACCATATTAATAATAACTTTAACTATTTTTTTGATTAATTTATTAATCAATATAGGAGGATATTTTAATCATAATTTAATGATTGGATCTTTATGGTTATATTTAGTTACTATAATATATTTATTATTTGTAATAATTAATATTTTTTATCTTTATTTAATTAGAAAGAAACAAAATTTTCAAACAAATTTATTTATTGATGAATATGGGATTGGTAGTGATTCATTTTATGATTTAAAAGTAGTATTTGATTGGGATAAAATAAAAGCTATTATCTTTGGTGAGTATACTATAACTATTTTAACTGATACACCATGTTATTTATATTTAGAAATTGCCAAAAAAGATGAAATAATTAAGGCTTTAAAAAAATATAACAAGAAAGATTTAATTATAAAATGAAAAAAGAAAAGTTAAAAATTATTTATGAAGATAAAGATATTATTGTAATAGATAAATTACCAGGACTTCTAACCATTAGTACGGATAATTTTAATGAACATAATTTATATTATCAAGTATCAGAATATTTAAAAAAACAAAATAAAAATAATAAAGTATTTATCGTTCATCGTTTAGATAAAGATACATCTGGTTTAATAATGTTTGCTAAAAATATGCATGTTAAAAAATTATTACAAGATAATTGGCATGATGTAAAAAGAGAATATTTAGCCATTGTTAGTGGCATAGTTAAAAAGGATAGAAGTACTATAAAATCTTATTTAAAAGAAACTAAAACTAATTTAGTATATAGTACTAATTCTTCTAATGGTAAATTAGCTATTACTAAGTATGAAAAATTAAAAAGTAATAATAAATATACTTTACTTAAAATTAATATTTTAACAGGACGTAAAAATCAAATAAGAGTGCATTTAAGTGAATTAGGATATCCAATAGTGGGAGATAAAAAGTATCATGGAATAAAAGCCGATAGACTATATTTAATGGCGTATAAACTTACATTTAGTCATCCAATTACTAAAAAATTAATTGAATTGGAATTGCCATATCCTTCATATTTTTCTAATTTATTAAATCTTTAAATTGATATTGTTAATATTTGCCAAGTTATAAACAAATGTTTGCTTTTTGATAAAAACATTGTTATAATATAATTGGTGAGTGAATATGGAATTGAAAGAAAAATTACAAATACTTGCTGAAAGTGCTAAATATGATGCCTCTTGTTCATCTAGTGGTTCCCATGGGCGTGGCAGCAGTAATTTAGGCAATACTTCTTATGCTGGTATTTGTCATTCTTTTTCATCTGATGGCAGATGTATATCGTTATTAAAAATTTTATTAACTAATGCTTGTATCTTTGATTGTAAATATTGTATTAATCGTAAAAGTAATAATATAAAAAGAGCAATATTCACCCCAGAAGAAATATGTGAAATAACTATTAATTTTTATCGAAGAAATTATATTGAAGGGTTATTTTTAAGTTCAGGAATTATAAAATCACCTGATGATACAATGAATTTACTTATCGAAACTTTGCAACTTTTAAGAGGTAAATATCATTTTGGTGGCTATATCCATGTTAAAGCAATACCCGGGGCTAGTGAACATTTATTAAAAAAAATAGGGCTGCTTGCTGATCGCGTTAGTGCCAATATTGAACTTTCTACTGAAAATGGTTTAAAATTATTAGCTCCCAATAAAAGTGGTGATAAGGTTCAAAAAATAATGCAATATGTTAAAGATAATCATAATAAAGATTATGTTCCGGCTGGTCAAAGTACGCAAATGATAATCGGTGCCACCAAAGAAAGTGATTTAGATATTATGAATAAAAGTTTTTCAATGTACCAAAATTATCGATTAAAAAGAGTGTTTTATTCAGCATATATTCCTATTAATAAGGATACACTTTTGCCTAGTTTAGAAATTCCCCCATTAAAAAGAGAAAATAGATTATATCAAGCGGATTGGTTATTACGTTATTATGGCTTTAAAGTTTCAGATATTTTAGATGAAAAAAATCCTAATTTAAATATTTTAGTTGATCCCAAAGCTTCTTGGGCATTAAAACATTTACAAGAATTTCCCAAAGAAGTAAATACTTGTAGTTATCAAGATTTATTACATATACCTGGGATAGGTGTTACATCTGCTAAGAGAATAATAACTTCGAGACGTCATTTTAAGTTAACTTTTAAAGATTTAAAAAAAATGGGTGTAGTATTAAAAAGAGCTAGATATTTTATTACATGTAATGGTAAATTTGATTTTAATCCAGAATATTTTAATAAAAATTTTATCGAAGCTAATTTAGTATTAAATGATAATGTAAAACAATTAACTTATGGAAAGCAGTTGCAATTGTTTTAATGGCAAATGTTTATTTATATAATGGCAATTTTTTAAATCTTTTAGAGTTAATAAATTATTTATTAAGTAATAATACAAGACCTTTTAATATAAAACCTATTAATTATAATGCTGATATGTTTGAAAATATAATCAATTTAAAATTAGAAAATAAGCAAGATATAATAAAATTATATTTACAATTGTATGATAAGTATATTTTAAAAATTATTTACTATGTTTTTATATCTAATGAAAATAACAAAGAGTTAATAATTTATTATTATTTACTTAATTATCCAAAATATAAAAATAATTTAAATTATATGCGTAATTTAAAATGTGTTAGTGAAACATTAAGAATAAGTCAAAAAGTAAGTCGGGAAAATCATAAAATGAAAGGATTTGTTCGTTTTGTAGAACTAAAAAATAAAGTTTTATATGCTAAGATTAAACCGGATAATGATATTTTATATTTATTATCTATTCATTTTAAAAATAGACTTAAAAATGAATATTGGATGATTGAAGATGTTGAGAGAAAAATAATAAGTATTTATGATAAACAGAATTTTTATATTATTAAAACTTCTGATTTAATAATAAATGCTCATAATAAAAGTGTAGATGAAGATGAATTTGCTAGTTTATGGCAATTGTTTTATCAAACGATAGGAATTAAAGAAAGAAAAAATTTGTCATGTAGACAAAATTTTATGCCAAAAAAGTATTGGCCATATTTATTAGAAGTGAGGGATGAATTATGAAAAAAGTTGTTAGTAATCAAGAATTATATAATTATATGCAAGAAGCAATTAATTTACTTTGTGATAATGTTAAAATAACTATGGGACCAAAAGGTAACAATGTTATTATTGATCATTCAGCATTTAGTCCGTTTATTACCAATGATGGTGTAACTATTGCAGAAAATATTGCTAGTGAAAATGAAGTGGTTAATACTATTTTAGAATTAGCCAAAGAAGCCGCTATTAATACTAATGAAAAAGTTGGTGATGGTACTACTACAACCTTAGTATTATTACAAAGTATTTTTAATACTGGGTTAAAGTTAGTTAAAGAAGGAATAAATCCTATTATTTTAAAAAAAGAATTAGATAACACCTTAAATGAAATTGTTGAACAAATTCAAAAAATATCGCGAACACCTAGTAAAGAAGAAATTAAATTGGTAGCAAGTGTTTCTAGCAATGATAATGAAATAGGTCAAATTGTTAGTGAAGCATACTTACAAGTATTAGATAAAAGTGCTATAACTATTAAAGAATATGATCAAGATAAGTGTATGATTCGTTACTTAAAAGGTTATCGATTTTCAAGTTTATTGGCTTCTCCCTATTTTTTAAATGGTTTAGAAAGTAAAGAATTTTTTAATAGTTATATGATGCTTTATAATGGATATTTAAGTAATTTAGAAATAGTTAGTGAAGTTATAAATAGAGTAAATAAATTAAAAAAAGATTTAATTATTATTGCCAATGATTATGATGATTTATTTATTCAAAATATTTTAGAATATAATTTAGAAAATAATGAAAAAGTTATTTTACTAAAAACTCCTGAATTTGGTATCAGGCAAATACAAATATTACAAGATTTAAGTGCAATTAGTAATAGTAATATAATTAATAACCAAATTATTACAATGAATGATATTAATACCGTTGAAAAAGTAACAATTAATAATAATGAAGTTATAATTAATTTCAAATTTAATGATCAAGTAAAGAAGTTACTTATTAATTTAAATGAAGATTTAAAAAATACTATAACTGAAAAAGATTTCATTCAAAAACGCTTAACAATGTTAGAAAAGGGAAGTGTAGAGATATTAGTGGGGGCTAAAACAATTACTGAAAGAAGAGAAAAAAAGATGCGCTTTGATGATGCTTTATGTGCTGTTTCCGTAGCTTATGAAGGCATTTTACCGGGAATGGGGGTAATTTTAAGTAAAATTAGTAGTGTTTTAACAAGTTCAAATAATGGCGCCATTATTTTAAAAGAAGCTTTACTAAAACCATTAGAACAAATATTAATAAATGCTGGTCTGGATTATAATACAATATTTTCCAAAATAAAATTAAATGATTATCAAATATTATATAATGTTAAAAAAGATAAATTTGAAGATATTGTAACTTCCGAAGTAATTGATCCAACATTAGTTGTAATTAATTCACTTACAAGTGCCGTTTCTATTGCTGGGATGCTTCTTACAACCAAAGGATTAGTAATTAATGAATATCAAAATAATATTAATCAAGTAACAGATTTTAATGAAGTATAAATTATTATTTATTGTATATACTAAGAATACATTTATAGAATACATATAGTAATAGTAATTGACTAAATTTTTTACTTATGTTAAAATATAAAAGTAATTCTTGGTATGGAGTAGTACTCAAGAGGCTGAAGAGGCGCCCCTGCTAAGGGTGTAGGACGGGTAACTGTCGCGAGAGTTCAAATCTCTCCTGCTCCGCCATATTGAATTTTAATCCCTATTTATAGGGATTTTAATTTGACAAAAATTAATGGTTATGCTATTATTTTAATGCATTTAAGGGGGATATATGAAAAAATCAAAAAAGAATAAAAAGGAAGTTAAGTTTGGTACGATTATTTTAGCAGCATTTTTAATCAAAGGTGGAGCCATAGCCATTGAGCATGCTACTACTAATCATACTAAGGAAGTATGCCCAATTACTATTATGGCTTTAAATAATGGATTAGAAAGTTTAGCTGAAAATCATCAAAGTGATGGTGTAAAAAAAGAATGTTCTAAACAAGGAAAGATAGCTTTTGCTAAATTAGAAGATAATGGTTTTACTTTAATAGAACAAAAAGAACCATATTGGTATGAAAGTTTTGATTTTCTTGAAATACCTACTACAAAGTCTAGATAATAGACTTTTTTATAAAATTTTTTCTTGACTTGAAAAAGTAATATTAGCGTTTTCTTCTGATAGTATATTAAAAATGAATCCAATTATCTTGGATTTATAATAATTAAGAAATAGTAGAAATACTATTTTTTATTTGTTTGTTTTTATGATATAATCTTTATATGGTGATAGTATGGACTTTATAAAGAAATATAATTTAGAAAAGATAGATAAAAAATTATTAGAAGAAGCACTTACGCATAGTAGTTATTCTAATGAACATAAAAATTGTGAAAATTATGAAAGATTAGAATATCTTGGTGATGCTGTACTAGAACTTATTATAAGTGAATATTTTTATAAGAATTCTGATTATAAAGAAGGAATAATGACTAAAAAAAGAGCAAGTTTTGTTTGTGAGCAAGCATTGGCACATTATGCCAAAGATATGGGATACATTCCTTTAATAAAAGTAGGCCATGGTCAAGAAGATAATGTTAATGATACTATTATTGCTGATGTTTTTGAAAGTATACTTGGTGCTATTTATTTAACATATGGTTTTGAATTTGCCAAAAAATATATTTATAAAATAATTGTTCCTTATATTGAGAAAGATTTTATTTTCTTTGATGATTATAAATCTCTTTTACAAGAACTTGTCCAAACTGATAAAAAATCTTTGGAATATGTATTAGTTAATGAATATGGTGAAGCTCATAATAAAACATTTGAAGTTGAAGTTAAAATAGATAATATTATCTATGGAAGAGGTAGTGGTAAAAGTAAAAAAGAAGCTGAACAACATGCTGCCTTTGATGCTTATAAAAAATCTGCAAAGTGAGTGATTAGTTATGTATTTAAAAAGTATTAGATTAGATGGTTTTAAATCATTTGCTACCAAAACCATCTTTGAATTTAAAAAAGGAATAACTGCTATTGTAGGACCTAATGGTAGTGGTAAGTCCAATATTGTTGATGCTATTCGTTGGGTATTAGGTGAACAATCTGTTAAATCTATTCGTGGTGGCGTCCAAATGAGTGATGTTATTTTTAGTGGTAGTGAAAGCAAAGATGCCCTAAATAAAGCCTCAGTAACATTAACATTTGATAATAGTGATAAATATTTAAATAGTGAATTTAGTGAAATTGAAGTAAAAAGAAGTGTTTATAAAAATGGTGAAAGTGAATATTTTATTAATAATGCTAAGGTTAGACTTAAAGATATAACAGATCTTTTTATTGATAGTGGTTCATCAAGTAATGCTTTTAATATTATTTCCCAAGGAACAGTAACTGATGTTGTTAATTCTAAACCCCAAGAGAGAAGAGTTATCATTGAAAGTGCCGCTGGTGTTTTAAAATATAAAAAAAGGAAAGAAGAATCTTTAAAGAAATTGGATAAGACCAAAGATAATTTAGAGGCAATTAATTTAGTAATTAATGAATTATCTGAGGAAGTTGAACCTTTAAGAGCCCAAGCCGAAGTTGCTAAAAGATATTTTGAATTAAGTGATGATTTAAAAAATATTGAAATAGCATTAATAACTAAGGATATTACTAGTTTAAATAAAGAATATACTATGGCAAATGATAGAGAAAAAGAATTAACCACTAAATTAGAAAAAATGGGAAATGGTTTATCTTCTGATAAAATTGAAAAATTAAAATTAGATATTTATAAAATAGATGATAAAATAAATACTCAAAATAAAAAATTATTAGATTTGACAACAGAAATATCTTCTTTGGATAGTGAAAAAAGAATTGAAATTGAAAGAACTAAATATGAATATAGTGAAGATAAAATAAAAAATAATTTAATTAATTTAAAAAATGATGAATTAAATTTAATTAAAGAAATAGAAGTAAGTAATAAAGAAATAGATATTTTAAATCAAAATATTACGGAAAAGCAAGATGCTTTAAATAAAATTAATATTGATTATAAAAATATTTTAGCTAAAAAAAATTCTTATAATAATGAACTTGATGATAAAAATAAATACAAATTACAATTAGAAAATAAAATAGATATACTAGAAAATAATATTTTAAATAATGAAAAGTTACCATTAAGTGTAAAGAATATTTTAAATAATCCTAGACTTAAAGGAATTCATAATACAATTGGTAATTTAATTAGTTGTAAAGAAGAATATTTAGAATGTCTTGATGTTACTTTGAGTTCAACAGCAAATTTTTTAATTGTTGATAATGCTGAGGCTGCTAAAAATGCCATTAATTATTTGAAAGACAATAAGTTAGGGAGAGCAACATTTTTACCACTTGATATAATTAAATCCCGTTATATAGATAAAAGTGTTATTAATAGATTAGAAAATATTAATGGTTATGTAGGTATTTTAGCAAATTTGGTAGAGTATAATGCAATTTATCAAAATATTATTGAAAATCAACTTGGCAATGTCATAGTAGCTAATGATATTGATAGTATGAATTTAATTGCTAAAACAATTGAATATAAATATCGTGTAGTATCCTTAGATGGCAGTATTATTTATGCTGGTGGATCAATAAGTGGTGGAACTACTAAAAAAAATTCCAATTTAAATTTAAAAAGTGAATTAGAAATTAATAAAAATAACTTAGATAATTTAATAAAAGAAATTACTAATTTAAATGATGAAATTAATATAATTAATAAAGATTTTGAATTAATAAATGAAAAATTAAATAAAATGACTAGTGAAATAATTAATTTAAATAGTACTAAAACATCTAAAATTCATTTTTTAGATACTTTGGAAGATAATTTAAAAGTAGTAAAAAATGATATAGCTAGTCTTACTAATTTAAAAAGTAATAATTTAGATAAAAAATTAGAAAATTTAATGAATAAGGTAAATACTTTATTAATTGAAAAAGAAAAATTAGAACAAGATATTTTAGAACTTAAAAGTAAAAAAGATGATTTAAATAATCAATTAAGAGAATTAGAGGAAGAAAATAATAAAAATAATTCTGAATATAAAAATATATCTAATGAACTTAATATGGTTAGTGTTAATGTAGCTAAAATGAATATTAAATTAGATAATTTACTACTTACTTTAAATGAAGAATACAATATGACGTATGAATATGCCAAAGAAAATTATGAACTGGATATTGAGGAATCACTAGCTAGAAATAAGGTTCATAAAATTAAGAGTGAAATTAAAACTTTGGGAGAAGTTAATACTGGTAGTATTAAAGAATATGAAAGAATAAGTAGTAGATATGAATTTTTATTCAATCAAAAAAATGATTTAGAAGTATCTATGAATAATTTATTAGTTATTATTCAAGATATGGATAATATAATGAGTGAAAAATTTAAAAATACTTTTGATAAGGTAAGTGCAGAATTTAGTAAAGTATTTAAAATAATGTTTCAAGGAGGAATTGGTAAATTAGAACTTACTGATCCGAATGATTATTTAAATACCGGTATTGAGATGATAATTATTCCACCTGGTAAAAAAGCTCATAATACCCAAAGTTTATCTGGTGGTGAAAAATCACTTACAGCTATATGCTTATTATTTGCTATTCTTAATGTTTCCCCAGTGCCATTTATTGTTTTAGATGAAGTAGAAGCCGCACTTGATGAAGTAAACGTTGATTTATTTGGTGAATATTTAAATAAAAAGAAATTGGATAGTCAATATATTTTAATTACCCATAAAAAAAGAATGATGGAATATGCTGATGTATTATATGGTATAACAATGCAAAATGCTGGTATTAGTAAAGTGGTAGGAGTAAAATTAGAGAATATTTAGTCTCTAATTTTTTTGTCTAATTTTGTCTAATATGCAAAATAGTTATTGTTAATTTTTGGCAAATATATAATAATATTTTTACATAATTTGACATATAATGTAATATGTGCTATAATTAATTTGTTCATTCAGGGGGAATGTATGAATAATTTAGTCGATTTTGTGCCCCTCCTCCACAATGTGTGGAGTGGGTTGAAGAAAAATTTAAAATATTTAATATTACCAGTTGTATATCTAGTGATAATATGTTTAGTTATACCACCAAAGGGAACCATTATTAATATTACTGAATATCCTAAACTAGATACTTATACTGAGGTTGTATTAGAAAAACAAGAGAAAATAAAATATATCTTAGATAAATATAATTTAAGTAATTATGAATTTCAAGTATTATGTGGTATTGTTTTAGCCGAAGCAGATGACACTTATGAAGATGCTTATGCCGTTATTAATACCATTTATAATCGTACTCATAGTAAAAACTGGATTAGAAGTATTGATAATAAATTTGGCAAAGACAAAGGAATGAACCTTTATTATCAAGCTATTTCACCTAATCAATTTACAGTTTATGCTAGTGGTAGTTATAAAAGACATATGAATGAAATAGATTCTGTGGGTTATAATGCAATTATTGATTTTCTTTATACAGAAAACATTATGCATAATTACTTATCATTTAGATCACATTCTATTAAAGTAAATGGTAGTGAAGCATTTAGTGAAAAAGGTAACAATTATTTTGATACTATAAAAGAAGAAAACAGAATATAACTGTTTTCTTTTTTGCTATATGATTAATCATCTAATCTATTTACATTGCTAAAATTCATTTTAGCAATAGTTTTTAATTTTTCTATGCCATATTTTTCTTTAATTTCTTTGGCAACTTTATCGACACTTGCTCCGGCTCCTTTTGGAAGAGGAATATGAATGCTATCTGAAAGTTCGTCCATTTTTCTTAAAAATATGAATCTACTAATAATTGAAGCACAGCCAACACTTAATACTTTATCTTCGGCTTTCATCATAAATGTAATATGCATAACTTTATCAGGAACATTTTCAATATATTTGTAAAAATTTTCTTTACTACAAAATTCATCTATAACAATTTTGGCATAATTGAAATTATTTTTACTTTTTAATTCATATAAAGCTTTATTATGTAATATTGCTTTTAATTTATTCATATTATTATTTTTACTATAATGCTTATTATAAGTTTCATTATCTAATATTGTAGTTACATAAGGAATTTTTTGCATTATTTTAGGGGCAATTTCTTTTATTTTTTGATCAGTTAATTTTTTAGAATCACGTACCCCTAATGCTTTTAGAAATTCAAAATCATTTAGAGAAACATAAGTTGCTGTGACTACAATTGGTCCAAAAAAATCTCCGGTTCCAACTTCATCAGAACCAATAGTAGATAATTCTATGACATCATCGTTACTTTTTTCTTTAACTTTGGTTTCGGTACCATCGATATTAATAACTCTTTTATTTAATTTTTTTTCTAAATCAATCCAAAGATTAGCATCAATATCGGCACTTGTTCCTTGAAACATTATTTTTCCACTTTCGTATAATGTAATTATTGTATCTTCTTCCTCAGCTTGAAATATAGCATAAGGAGGAGTTTTTTCCCGTACTTTATCTTTATAATATTCAATTATTTTATTTTTTAAATTATCTGATACTTTAAATACAATAGTCATTTTACACCTCAAAATAATTTTATCATAATCTACTTTATTTTTCATTATAAATATAATATAATTACAATAGGAGATGAATAGAATGAATTATGTTATTGATATTATAATTGTAGTATTTATTTTACTTGGATTACTTGCTGGATGGAAAAGAGGACTTATTAAAACAATAGTAAATTTTGTTGGCTTAGTTGCAATTGTAATGATTAGTTATGCCCTAAAAGATGTTTTGGCTAATTTTTTAATTGATCATTTACCATTCTTTAAATTTGGGGCCTTAGCTAATTTAGTTTCATTAAATGTTTTAATATATCACGCTATTGCTTTCATTTTAATTTTTGTTTTATTATATTGCTTATTAAATATTATAATTGCTGTTACCGGTTTTATTGATACTTTATTAAAATTTACTGTTATTTGGGTTATTCCATCTAAAATTTGTGGCGCTATATTAGGCTTTTTAGAATCATGGATTTATGTTTATGTTATATTATTTGTCTTATCAGCATTTACAGTTACAGCCGGTTTTATCCATGAAAGTAAGGTTGCTGATTTTATGTTAAATCATACACCATTAATAGCTAATTATTTTGGAAGTTCAAGAAATGCCATTAGTGAAATTACTAATGCTATAACTGAAAAGAAAGAATATACTGAGGAAGAATTAAAAGCCTTAAATTTACGAATTTTACAAATTGAAATAAGTTATCGTATGATTTCCAAAGAAAGAGCCCAAGAATTAGTTGATACGGGTAAAGTAGGTCTTCAAGATGTCTTATTTGGTGAAGGAGCATTAAAATGGTTAAACATTTAGAAAATGCCAAAGACTTTGATGATATAGTAGCCAAAGGTTATATTTTAGTTGATTTTTATACTGAGTGGTGTGGACCTTGTAAAATGCTTGCGCCAATCCTAGAAGAAATTGATTATATGGATGTGTTAAAAGTTGATGCAGATAAATATACTGATTTAGCTATGAAATTTGGCATTATGAGTGTTCCTACATTATGTTTTTATAAAGATGGCCTTTTAATGCAAAAAGAAATTGGCTATCGAACTCCGGAAGAAATAAAAGATATTTATAAAAAAATAAGTGAAAATTAAAATTTACTTATTTTTTTGACATAATATAAACAAAATAAAAGCAAAATCTTGACTCCGGGGGGGGTATTATATAATTACTTTGTAAAGTAGGAAGAATTGTATAATATGGAAGTTATCAACAATAATAATTTACATAATATAACAAAATAGAATTAATAACATATACATAAATACGATAAATATGATAAAATAAAGAAGTAAGATATACATTAAAGAGTAATAATTTATCCATAATAATAAAAGGAGTAAAGATTTATGGAAGACAATGGTAATCAAGATAAAAGAAAAATGATAATGACATCAATAATTGGAGTTGTAACATTACTAGTATTAGTAATCGGGGCAACGTATGCATATTTTAATGTAGATATTGTAAGTACAGTAGCAAATTCAACCATTAATATTAAAATGCCACCCTCAGAAAGTATTGCATTAAATGGTTTAGAAAGTAAATTACATATTAATTTGAAAAATTCTGATATGGTTTTAGAAAATATTGGATCATACTATTCAACAAGTGATAATAGTAAAAGCTATGTAACTTCTGATGATGAAGCTAAGACTATTGTTGCAAAATTAGTTTCTGAAAATTTGACTTTAAGAAATAAATGTTCAGTAAATGTTATGGTTAATTTAGATACTTCTTTAAATAGTATGGGAAGTGTATTAGAAAATGATGATGCATTTTTATTTATTTCTGGTGGAACTTCCGTCAAATTTATAGATTTATATGATTTAAAAGAAACTGGTCAAATGAATTTTACATTAGATTTTGTTATTAATATTAATGGTAGTCAAGATATTAAAAGTTATTTAAAAATAAACAATAAAAATAATAGTCAAATTTATTTGGCAGGTAAAGAATTATTAGTTTCTTTAAAAATATCAAATATTAAGTGTAATAGTGTAGAAAAAAGTGATGTAGAAAAAATTTTGGAAAAAAATTCTTCAACTCAATTGGAAAATTTAAAAAGTACAGCTGAAAGAGAAGATACTCTTAGAAGATTTCAAGGTACAAATGATACAATAAAGAATAATTATATATGTTTTGGCACCACAAATAAAAATGAATGTTTAGAAGATGAAGAACATCATATGTATAGGATAATGGGAATAGATACATTTACCAATGAATTAAAAATAATAAAAAAAGATTCACTTGGAAATAATTTATTTCAATGGTCAAGAAGTTATGATGATAATGTTATTTGGCCAGATACTGAGTCTTACAAAGCTATAAATGGAACAAATTTTTTAAATAATAATGATTATGTACCAAATAATTTAGACATTAATTGGTATGATTTGATATCAGATCATCAATGGCTATATGGTGATTTAGTAACAGCTAATACTAAAAGTATTATTAATTTTTTTGAAGTTGAAAGTGGTAAAAAAAGTTCATTATATTATGTAAAAGCTGAAAGTGATTCTTTGGGAAGAACTGAAACGGTAGCTACTAATGGGGGATATAAAGGAACTGTAACATATTATTATCCAGTAGATAATGTTTGGACCGATTTTGTTAATGCCAAAATAGGTATTTTAAATTATTCTGATTTTTATTTAGCATATGCTAATACCTATATTATTTCTCCTGCAATTGGCCTTAGTAATTGGATTCATATTAATAATAATGGTGTTAGAAAAAGTGAACTTTTATTATCTCGAAGAGGTTATTATTATGAATATGCCTTTTATGCTCAATCATATATAAATGGAACATATAGTCCATCAGAAGGTCTAGCTGGTCATTATAATTTTGGTCAAGCATTTTATGTGAGACCTGTCTTTTATTTATCAAGTAATATAACTTTATTAGGAACTGGAACAAAAGATGATCCATATATTATAAAAAAAGTATAAATTTTGTCAAAAAGCATTTTCAATATTTAAAAAAAATGTTATAACTATATTAGTGATTCAGTGGGTAGTGGTAATATGCGTAATTCAGATTTAAAAAATATAATGCTAAAAAAATATTTATTAAAAAAATTAAAATTTGATTTTATGGGATATCCTTTTAAAAATATTAACTCCCTTTCTTTTCATCATGTTGTTGTATCACGTTGTGAGTGTGAAAAAAATGGCTTTGATACGGGATATTATTTATGGAATTTAGCTTTACTTAACCGCAAAACTTCCCATGATTATTTACATATTATAGAAGATTATGATTATGATATGTTTGAAGATATAAATAGTGAACTCTTTGATATGATAGTAAAAGAACAAGTTACAATTGAAAATATTATGTATATTAATAGTATATTAGAAAGTTTTGAAAGAGAATATTGTGGTCATACTAGAAATGGTCATCCTTTAATAAAAGATTCTTATACTCGCAGAATAATTTTATATAAAGATATTTTTAAATAATAAAAAAAGACTAATTTAATAGCCTTTTACACCTTCAAGTGATTCATCATTTGAGATAAAATCTTTGACATTGACAATTGTATAATCATCTTTGGTATTGCGAATAATTACTTCTTTAATTCCCGCATTAATAATCATTCTTTTGCATAAAGCACAGGGCATAGCATTTTTAACGTATTTGCCATCATCATAATTTTTACCAACTAAGTATAAAGTTGAATCAAGCATATCACGACGGGAAGCAGAAATAATAGCATTTTGTTCCGCATGAACACTGCGACATAATTCGTAACGTTCACCTCTTGGGATATTTAATTTTTCTCTGGTACAATATTTTAAATCACAACAATTACGTCTTCCTCGGGGAGCTCCAACATATCCCGTAGAAATTATTTCATCATTTTTTACAATAATAGCGCCAAAATTACGTCTTAAACAAGTTCCTCTGGTAATAACTGCCTCAGCAATATCCAAATAATAATTTATCTTATCTCTTCTCATAATATACCTCTAAATAAATTATAAAAAAAATAATTTCTTTTGTAAATGAATTTTTAAATATTATCCATACTAATAAAGATGAAATATGAAAGAAAAAATTTTTAATTTAGAAAATTTAATAGTAGTTATATTAATAGGTGTAATAGTCTATCTTATATCATTTCCTAAAAAGGAAATTAAACAAGTTGATTTATGTTTTTATGAAAATGATAATAATTATGTTTTAATTGAAAAAAATACCTTAGGTGAAAGTGTAACTAGTTATTTATATAAAGATAGTCAAGATCATTATTTAAGTAAGATTTATGAATATGAAACAGAACATGAAATTAGGATTGATGATTTAATTAAAGAAGATAAAATAAATGAATATAATCAAAAAATAAATGATTTAATTAAACTTAAATATCCTAAATTTGTAGCTGAGGCTTTAATGAATGAAAATGTTTTAAAATCTTATATTTTAAGGGATAATGAAATGGTAATATATTTTAATAATTATCAAATAAGTCCCGAAGTAGAAGAAATATTATATTTAAAAGTAAATTATAATGAAATAAAAGATTATTTAAATTTTACTGTTTTACTAGATAAAGAGTATGAAAATGAAAATGGTTATAATTATACTAATGCTAAAAAAGCCATTGCTATAACTTTTGATGATAGTCCAAATAAGAATAAAACTGATAAAATTTTAAATGCCCTTAGTGATAATCATTTTCATGCTACTTTTTTTATTGTTGGTGAAAGAGCAATAAATAATAAAGACTTACTTATAAGTATCAAAAATACTGGTAATGAAATAGGTAGTCATACTTATAGTCATATGAATATGAAAAAAAGTAGTGATGAAGAAATAATAAATGATTATAATAAAATGAATGAAATTTATCAAAATATATATGGAGAAGATTTAAAAATACTAAGACCACCTTATGGTTCAATCAAAAATAGTCAATTAAATTTACTTAATGTTTCCTATGTTTTATGGAATTTAGACACTAATGATTGGCGTTACCGCAATAGTGATTATTTAATAAATTATGTAATTGATAATGTTAAAGATGGTGATATTATTTTGTTTCATGATTCTTATGATAGTAGTGTAAATGCTATTTTATCTCTTTTACCTCTCTTATATAGTAAAGGTTATCAAGTAATGAGTGTTTCCGAATTATTTGCTTTAAAAGGTCAAAATTTAGAAATGAATAAAATATATTATCATCTAAGTTAGAAGATAGCTAAATCAACATCACCAGCATTATCATCTAATTCGGTATATAAAGAGAGAGCACCACCAACTAAAAATACCAATGTTGTAATAAGTCTTTCCGTAGCTATTCTTTGTCTTTTGGGAGTATTATTTGTAGCTAAATCTAAATCTTGAATAGCAATAATTGTATAATAGAAATAAATTATAAAAGCAATAATTAAAAGTGTAATATTAATTTTTCGACCACTATTACGATAATTTTTATTATTTGTGTATATATATTTTTCTTCAAAACTATTAGCAATTAAAGCAAAGGTAACAATAAAATAATATATGTACCAAATAATATCTTCTTCTTTTAGTAATTTTAAATCTCTGGGTATATCTCTCATAATATTATTGTATTAAAAAAGAAATAATTTAATTTATTTCCTTTTATTTTTAACTAAATAATCATTTAATTTTTGAATTCTTACTTTAAAACTGCCAATAATAAATATAATACTAGCAATTGTTAAAATAACACCAATATATATATCCCACATACTACTATGGAAGATAAAAAGATAAATACTAAAAAGAATACCTAAAATACCAATAATAAATAATCTATTTAAACGATATTTAAGATCTTTGCCCATATCTGTTTGATAAAAAGATTCTTTTAATTTATTTTTTTCTTCTTTACTTAATGAATAATATTTTAATTTATACATCTTTTTCACCTAAATAAATATTAGCATTTATTTCTAAATCTTGCAATAATTTAGAGATTTTATTATAATGTCTTATGAAATAAGAAGGAAGATGAGACTTTTATGATTATTAATTTAGATGAATTAAATTATAAAAATAGCATAGATTTTAATTATGATTTAGTTAAGGATGAAGATTTAGATAAAAGAATATTAGATTTTAAAGATATGAAAGCTTGTGGTAGAGTATATTTAAATAGTAATCAAGATGCTATCTTAGAATGTCAAGTAAAAGGAAATTTAGTTTTGGCTGATGCTATTTCCTTAGAAGAAGTATTATATCCTATTGATATTAATATTGAAGAAAATATTGATGAACTTGGTGAAAATTATGAAAGTTATGAGCAAAAAAGTGAAAATATACTTGATTTAAAGCAAATTTTATGGCAAAATATTGTATTGGAAGTCCCAATTAGTTATACCCAAACTAAAAGTCAAAGTCTTAAAGGTGATGGTTGGGAATTTTTTAGAGAAGATAATAAGCAAGATGAGATTGATCCTCGTCTTAAAAAATTAGAAGATTTATTGAAAGGTGATGATTAGTTATGGCAGTTCCTTTTAGAAGAACAAGTAAAACTAAAAAAAATATGCGTCGAACTCATTTAAAAAAAGAAGTCGGAGCAATTACAACTTGTCCTAAATGTGGCGCGCCTTTAAGACCTCATAGAGCATGTACTAAATGTGGTAATTATAAAGGTGAACAAGTACTAGCAACAAAGGATGAAAATTAATATGGAGAATGGTTTTGACCATTCTTTTTTTCTTGACTATTTGCTAAATTTTAGTATAATATTATTCTTGTTTAGGGGTGGATTACATGCTTGATGATTTAGTAAAAGAAATAGAAGATGTAGAAAGAGAAATATCAACATATTTTAATAAGATAATGTCTATGGAAGATATGACTCTTTATCGTGGTCAATTACTAGCATTAAAGTTAAATTTACTGCAAATGCGCCAATATAGTGCGGCTTTAAAAATAAATGAAGCGTGTATTGATATGAATAATTATACTGAAAGCGTACATAAATTTTTAAAACGTTTAGGTTTGATTGCAGTTTTAATTACAATAACTGCTTTACCACTTAGTATCATTCTTGGCATATATATGTGTATCGTAATCAAAAATTATAGTGTTTTAAAGCAAAATTTTGAACATGGTTTAGTAGAATTTAGAGATGTTTTTGCAAAATGTGATCGAATTACAGGTAATTGCATGACTTTTATTACTAAAAAAGTAAGTGATAATTCAATTAATCTTTATAATAGAATCTTTGGTAAAGAGCAAGATGCCGTTTTATCAGAAGAGTATGCTGCTCAAAATGTTATTGATTTTTATATTAGTTGTGGTACTGTTCCAGATGGTATGCCAGAAAATATAGCTATCCAAATTGTTAGAATATTACAAGAGGATTTAGAAACAAATGAAGATGATTATTTAAAACTTTTAGAGATGGCCAAAGCCAAAGTATCAGAAGAAGAAATGACAGCTCATCAAGAGAAAAGTGCTCAATTATTATTAAAATATGACGAAAGTTGTCAAAAATTACAAAAAATGTCTTCAAAAAAAAGGAAATAGACTATATAGGGATAATATATATAATTAGAGGGGCAAAAATATGCAATTCATAGAAGAAGATAAAATTAATGAAATAAGAAATTCAGCAGATATTGTTAGTATTATATCTGATTATATACCTCTTAAAATGCAAGGTAAGAATTATTTTGGTAAATGTCCATTTCATGATGATCATACCCCAAGTATGTCAGTATCAAAAGAAAGACAATTATTTAAATGTTTTGTTTGCAATAAGGGAGGTAATGTTTTTACATTTGTAAAAGATTATGAAAATATTTCTTTTATGGAAGCTGTTAAAAAAGTTGCTGATAAAGTAGGGATTCCTCTTCAATATACGGAAACTAAAAAAACAGTTAGTAAGTATCAAAAAGAATATGAAATAATGGATTTTGCTTCGAAAATATTTCAAAATAATTTAAATAGTAAAGAAGGAATTAAAGCCAAAGAATATTTAAAAGAAAGAAGTATTAATGAAGAAATTATTAAAGAATTTCAAATTGGTTTAGCTCTTCCTGATAATACTTATTTATATAATGTTTTAACAAAGAAAAAATATGATATTAATAAATTAGAAGAATTAGGTCTTATAAATAAAGATGGTTTAACAGGATATGATAAATTTGTTAATCGAATAATGATACCAATTACTAATTTAAATGGAGAAGTTGTTGGCTTTACGGGACGAATATTTAATGGTGAAGATAGTGCTAAATATGTAAATACCAAAGAAACTATAATTTATAAAAAGGGCAATATTATTTTTAATTATTATAATGCTAAAAAATATATTCATGAAAGTAAATGTGCTATTATAGTCGAAGGTAATATGGATGCGATTAGAATGCATTCTAGTGGTATAAAAAATGTTTTAGCTTTAATGGGAACAGTTATAACCAAAGAACAAATAGAAATATTGAAAAAACTAAGAGTACCAATTATATTAATGCTTGATAATGACAATGCTGGGGAAATGGCTACTTTAAATGTTGGGGATGAATTAATAAAAAATAATTTAGAAGTTAGAGTAGTAAGATTAAAGGGAGCCAAAGATCCAGATGAATATATTGTTAAATTTGGCATAGAGGCTTTTCAAGATACAATTAAACATAGTATTGATTTCTTTGATTATAAATTATTGCAATTAAAAGAAAATAAAAATTTGAATAATACTGATGAATTAATTAATTATATAAAATCAGTATTAAAAATGCTTGATAATAGTGATAATTTAACGAAAGAAATTACTTTAAAAAAATTAAGTAAAGAATATGATATAGATTATGAAATATTAAAACAAGAAATTAATTTTGATAATAAAAATAAACCATTAATAATAAAAAAAGATATAACTTTATCTAAAAAAGATAAATATACTACTTGTGTTAATTATCTTTTATATTATTTAATGAGTGATAAAAAATATCTAAAAATGTTTAATAGCAAATTAGGATATTTAAAAAATCCTTTGGAAAGATATTTAATTACAGAAATTGAATATTATATAAAAAAATATGGTAAAATAAATTTGGCTGATTTTTTAAGTTATGCTGAATCAGACGATAAAATTAGAGAATTTGTTAATAATATAAGTGGAATAGTAGAAATAGAAGAATTAGATGATAGGGAATTTTTAGATTATTTAAATGCGACGATTAAATTATTGGAGCAAGATGATATTAATAAAATAAAAGAAAAAATAAATAATTCTATTGATATAAATGAACAAATAGAAAATATTAATAAGCAAATTGCTATTCATAAAAAAATGATGGATGTAAAAAAGGAAGTGTAGAAAATGGTAGAAATTAAAACATTTGCAGAAAGAAAAGAAGAATTAATCAAAAAAGGAGAAGAAAAAGGTTTTATTACCTTTGAAGAATTAGCAGAGTCCTTAAAAGGTTTAGATATTGATAGTGATTCTTTGGATGATTTATATAATTCCTTTGTTGATGCAGGAATTACAGTTATTACAGAGGAAGATGCTGAGGATGCTACTGATGCTGGGGAAAATCCAGCTGAATTAGAAACAGAGCCAATTATTTTAGATGATAATGAAATAACCAAAGATGTTAATATTAATGATCCAGTTAGAATGTATTTAAAAGAAATTGGTCGAATTAGTTTACTTTCTTCCGAAGAAGAAATGAATATTAGTATTCGAATTGCTGATGGTGATGAAGAAGCTAAAAGAATTTTAGCTGAATCTAATTTACGTTTGGTTGTTAGTATTGCTAAACGTTATGTTGGTCGGGGACTTCTATTCTTAGATTTAATTCAAGAAGGTAATATTGGTTTAATGAAAGCTGTTGAAAAATTTGACTATGATAAGGGTTATAAATTTTCAACCTATGCTACTTGGTGGATAAGACAAGCTATTACCAGAGCTCTTGCTGATCAAGCTCGAACTATAAGAGTACCAGTTCACATGGTTGAAACAATTAATAAGATGGTTAGAGTACAAAGACAAATGACTTTGGAACTTAATCGTGAACCTTCTGATGAAGAAATTGCTAAAAAGATGGGAATTTCTGTTGATAAAGTTAGAGAAGTTATCAAAATTAGTCAAGAACCAGTTTCATTAGAAACTCCAATTGGGGAAGAAGATGATTCACATTTAGGAGATTTCTTAAAAGATGAAAGCAGTTTATCACCAGAGGAATATACTGAAAATGAAATTTTAAAAGAAGAAATTAAAGATGTGTTACAAACATTACAACCAAGAGAACAAGAAGTTCTTGAACTTAGATTTGGTCTTATCGATGGCACTTGTCATACCTTAGAAGATGTTGGCAAAAGATTTAATGTCACCAGAGAAAGAATAAGACAAATTGAAGCCAAAGCTCTAAGAAAATTAAGACATCCATCAAGAGCTAAGAAATTGAAAGATTTTCTAGATAACTAATGAATAGTGAAAGAATAAAAGCCTTAGCTGATGAAATAAGTACTAAGGATATAGTCTTAGATGTTGGTTGTGATCATGGTTATTTAGCTATCTATTTAAAACAACATAATTTATGTCAAGAAGTATATGTGAGTGATATTTCTAAACAAGCATTAAGTGTAGCTCAAAATAATTTTAAAAAATATCATTTAGATATTCAAAGTTTTTTATCAGATGGTTTTGAGAATATTGATGTAAATATAACAACTGCCGTTATTGCTGGCATGGGTACAAGTAATATTTTAAAAATAATTGAACATAAAAAAACTCCTTCTAGATTAGTTCTTGCTAGTAATAATGAACATTATCGATTAAGAAAAGAACTAAATAAAAGAGGATATAAAATAATTGATGAAAAAGCTATCTTAGAAAAAGGACATTATTATATTATATTATTATGTAATATAGGTAAACAAAGACTTAATTATAAAGAATTAAAATTTGGTATAAGTAATAATGATGAATATTATCAATATTTAATTGATAAGAATAATGAAATTATAAGTAAAGTACCAGCTTTAAAAAAACTGCATTTAAAATTAGATAATTTATTACTTAAAGGTCTTATTGAAAGAAAGTAGGACCTTTTTGATTGCTAATATTTATATTGTTTATTTTTTCTTTGATTGGTCCTAAATTTTTAGCGGTATTAGTCATTACTTTATTAGTTGTAGTATTACCAAATTCTTTAATTAAACTTATTGCATTTCGAGCATTACTAATCATTGGTTTAGCTTCTTTATAAATGGGGATAATTTGATTGACAACTCCAAGAGTTTTAGATAAGCCACCAAGCATTTTTGTTAGTGAAAAAGTAGGTAATATACTTCTTGGTCCAAACATAAATAAATCACCTAATATATTTTATGCTTTTTTTAGACTAGAAACACTAATATATTTATGCTATAATAAAAAATAGATAAAATAAGGGAGTAGCATAAGATGGAAGAAAAGGATAAAAGTGAAAAAAAACATATTTCCATAACCGATATTTTTAAAAATATTTTATTATTACCTTTTTATATTTTTTCTTATGCTTTAATTGGCCTTAAAGCTAGTACTTATGATTTATTTGTTTATTTATACAATTTCTTTGCTTGGCGATTAGGTAAAGGCTATAAAAGAACTAAGGAAGCTTATGGTACTATTTATGAGGATGATGATAAACGCCGGAAAAAAGAAAAAGTTTATAATTATAGTGCTAAAACTTTGGCTAAACTAGAACAAGATTATAAAGAATTAGTCCGTGATTTACAAACAACCGGAGCTACTCGAAGTAAAGAAGTTAATGTTTATCGTTTTAAAGTTCGGGATAAGAATGGTAAAATTATTACTGGTACAATGAATGGTTTATCTAAACTAGATATTAATGCTTTTTTAGTTAATGAAGGCTATACTGTTTATAGTATTAAGACTAGTCCAATGATTAATTTCTTATATAAAGAATCATCAATTGGTAGTCCTAAAATGAGTACCAAAGAATTAATATTTTGGTTAACTCAATTATCAACTTATTTAAAAGCAGGTATCCCTTTAAATGATTCTGTTAAAATACTTTCCAAACAAGTTTCTAAGAAGAAAAGTAAAATGCGGGTATTTCAAGCTATTTCTTATGAACTTACCCTAGGAGCAACATTCTCAACTGCCTTAGAAAAACAAGGTAATATTTTTCCACCTCTTTTAATTAATATGATTAAAGCTGCCGAAGCTAGTGGTACTTTAACTGATACTTTGGATGATATGGCTAATTATTATACTGAGGTTGATGATACTCGTAAACAAATGAAAAGTGCCATGACATATCCGGCAATTATTAGTGTTTTTGCCTTAGCAGTAGTAACTTTTATCTTAATATTTATTATTCCAAAATTTGTGGAAACTTATGAAAAAAACGATTTAGAGTTAAATGGTTTAACAGCATTTGTTATTAATTTTAGTAACTTTTTAAAGAACAATATTGTAGCAATTTCAGCAATAATTATATTAACTATAATAATTATTATCGTGGCTTATAAAAATGTAAAACCATTTAGAAGAAATTTACAAATTTTATTTATGCATATTCCCGTTATCAAAGATATTATTATTTATAATGAACTGACAATATTTACTAAAACTTTTGCTTCTCTTTTAAGAAATAATGTTTTTATTACCGAAAGTATTGATATTTTAAGTAAAATAACTAATAATGAAATTTATAAAGGTATATTGTTTAGAACCATCAATAATATTGTTAAAGGTGAAAAAATATCGGAGGCTTTTAAAGATCATTGGGCCGTTCCTGATGTAGCTTATTTTATGATTGTTACTGGTGAATCAACTGGTGAACTTGATGAAATGATGCAAAAAGTTAGTGAATATTATCAAGGTCTTCATCGTAATGTTGTCAATAATTTAAAATCTTTTATTGAACCTATTTTAATAAGTGTTTTAGCCTTAGTAGTAGGTGGAATAATAATTGCTGTTGTTGTACCAATGTTTGGTATGTATGAAGATATTATGTAGGAGTATTTATGATTTTGTTAGCATTTATAGTCGGAGCAATTTTAGGATCATTTTATTTAGTAGTAGGAACAAGACTTCCTTTAAGAGAAAATATCATTACTAGTAGAAGTAGATGTGATCATTGTCATACAGTTTTAAAATGGTATGAATTAATCCCAATATTATCTTATATTTTTCAGTTAGGAAAATGTCGACATTGTGGTCAAAAAATTGCTATTGAGCATTTTATTGTAGAAATAATTAGTGGTTTATTATTTCTTTGGGGATATTATTATTATGGTTTAACACTAGATTATGCTACTTATCTTGTTTTAGTATCTCTAACTTTAATTATCTTTATTAGTGATTTAAAATATATGATTATTTTAGATAGTCCTCTTATTATTAGTGGAATTTTACTTATAATAATAAAATATTTTGAAGTTGGTCTTAAAGGAATGTTTTTAGCTATTATTTATGGAATAATATTATTTGTTTTTATGTATATTGTTAAAATAATTGGTGATAAAATCTTTAAAAGAGAATCCTTAGGAGGCGGGGACATTAAACTTTGTTTTATAATTGGCGTGTCCTTAGGATATGGTTATTATGGCTTTTATTTAGGATTAATAACCATTGTTTTTTCTGCTTTTTTAGCAATGCCTTATGCAATTGCATCAATATATTTGCTCAAAAAAAATGAACTTCCATATGGTCCATTTTTAATTGCAGCTTCTACAATAGTGTTTATCTTTATAGAAAAATTTTCCCGTTTACTTGTTTTCTTTATGATATAAAATAAACAATAATTCCGGCAATAGCACTAGCAACCATTAATAAAAGCATAATCCATACTAATAATTTTCTAGTTTTTTTATTCATCAATAATCGCTCCTTCAATATACCAAATATATCATATATTTGGTATTTTTTAAAGTGTATTTGCATATTTTTTAGAGGAGATGAATATGCAAAAATTAATTATGAAACACAAAAAGTACTTATTATTTGTCGTAACAATTGTTTTAATTGGCATTTTACTTGGTATTATTTATTATCAACTTTTAGATAATAATACTAAAAATGATATTCTTAATACCTTAGCTAATTTTAATACTTTTAAATATAATGCTATTTTAAAAAATTTAATAATTTTATCTACTTTATTAATTTCATCTTTCTTTGGTATTGGTATATTTTTATCTATCTTTTATATTTTCTATGAGGGAATATCTTGGGGATTTTTACTTAATATTTTTTATGCTAGTTTTAAAATTAAAGGCATAATATATTTTTTCTTATACTTATTAATTAATAAATTATTAGTTTTTATTTTAATTGTTTTCTTCACTTATAAAGTAATTAATATTTCTAGGTATGTTATTGGTTATTTATTATATAAAAATAGTGAAACTAGTAAAAAAATATTAATTAATTTTCGTAAATGTTTATATTCTATATTAATAATTTTTATAATTGATATAGTTTTATATTATGTATCACCAATTATATTTAATTCTTTAAAATTTTTATTAAAATAATCTTTACTTACTAATAAAAATTATATATAATATCTAAGCAATAAAGGGATAATTATGAATAAATTAAAAAATATTGATGAAAAAGTAATAAAAGAAGTAATTTATAAAATTGAAGATAGTAAACAAAATGGAATCATTTTAGCTGGTTTACCTGGTAGTGGTAAATCAACAGTTTTGGAAAATTATGTTCAAGAAAATAATAATTTTATTACGCCTGTAATTGATGCTACACCACAACCTAGTATTTTTTATTTACCTAATAAAGATTTAAATGAATTATATTATATTTGTATGATGATTAAATCAATGATCACTTATATTCAAGAAAATTATTCCAAAGTTTTAAATATTTATTTGGGCCTTTTTATCAAAAAAATAGATACAATTATGTTTGATCTTAGAGTAATGCTTAGTACTCATAATTATAATTTAAACAATACTCGTATTCCCAAAGAATATGTTAATAATCCCCAAATATTATTAGAAGAATTTTTAAATTTGTTAACTCATTGTTTAGATTTTAAAAATATTACCTTAGTTATCGATAATTTTGATAAAGAACATAGTTCTAATAATATTTATCAAACCTTTTTATTTAATACATTAAAAGATTATTTAAGAGTTGTAGTAGCAGTATCAGATATCAAAAATTTAAATCAAATGGCTAATTTAGAAAAACATAACACAGTTATATATACTAATTATAGTCAAAATATTGATACAGTTTGTAATATTTTAGATGCCCATATTATGAATGGTAATTTATATTTAAAAAAGCCACCATTTAATTTACGAATCCGTTTTATATTTAATGATGCTGATATTTTAAAATTAATTGAAAAAACTAATGGTAATTTATTTTTAATGCTTCATGCAATTAGAATATTTTATAGTGTAATAAATTATCTTGATAAAGATAACTATGCTGAGGCATTATTTAATATATTAGATAGAGATGTTTTAATAGATCCATCAATAAGTGGTATTATGCCCGTAAAAAGAAAACTTTATTTAAATTAAATAGATATAAATTACGATCTTGTATCATTTGGAAGTTAATTACTTAACTTCTTTTTTTATTTAAAATTTTATATAAGTTATCAACAAAAATAAAATAAAATCTTGACCCCCGCCTGGCGGTAATAGGTTCAGGCCACGTGCTTCAGCACGTAAACCCTTTCAGGGTTTAGAGGCAATTTATTGCCGCAAAAAAATAATCTGTGATATAATAGAGTGCAAAAAAGAGGCGGAAATAATAATGAGAAAATCAAGTCATGTGCAATATGAAATAGAATATCATTTGGTATGGACAACAAAATATAGATATAGAATACTTACAGGGAGAATAGCAGAGAGATGCAGAGAAATAATAAGACAAAGTTGTAATAGTATGGGAATAAATATAATGAAGGGGAGTATAGGAAGAGATCATATACATATGTTGATATCATGTCCACCAAATATATGTGTATCCAAAATAGTGCAACAATTAAAAGGAAAGACATCAAAAATATTGTTAAGTGAATATAAAGAATTAAAAAGAAGATATTGGGGACAACATTTATGGGCAGTAGGATATTTTTGCCGAAGTGTAGGAGAAGTAAGTAATACAATAATAAAAGAATATATAGAAAATCAATCAGATGAATATGAGGAGACATTCAAGATAGTAGGGTGAGTTTACATAATTTATTATGTGACACTTGACACCGGGGGGGGGTATTATATAATTACCTTGTAAAGTAGAAAGAGGTAAATTATATAAAAGATAATAACAAAAATATTTACATAATATAACAAAATAGAAAAAACAATATATACATAAATACGATAAATGTGATAAAATAAAAAAGTAAGATATACATTAAAAAGTAATAATTATCCATAATAAAAAGAGGAGTATTGTGAGTATGAAAGAAAGTAACAAAAAATATCTAATGTATGCAGTAATGTTTGTAGTATTATTAATAATAGTAACAGTAACAAGTACATATGCCTATTTTCAAGTAAATGTAACAGGAAGTATAGCTAATTCAACTATAACAACAACAACCGATTGTATAGATATAAGTATAGCCAATGATAGTAGTGGTAATATTAGTTTGCCATTTAATTATCCAGTAACAGATAGTTATGCTACATCAACAATAACCAATCCCGTTGAAGTACAAGTAAAAAATAATTGTAGTAATAAAGTAAGTTATTCGTTAATCTTAACAACATTAACAAAAAGTGGAGAAAGTAGTATAGCAAGTAGTAAAATAAGATATCAAGTTAAGAAAAAGATAGGTACAGAAAGTGAAGTAGTTTGGAAGAAACCCAATTATTTAACTAGTTTACAAATGTTACCCACAGGAAATACAACATCAGAATTATTAAATAAAGAATTAAATAGTAAAAGTGCTACTAGTAGTTATAATAATAGAGAAAGTTATGTAATAGATGGAACCAGTATTGAAGGAAATACAACTAATACTTATAAAATATATTTATGGGTAGATTATTATGAAGGGGATACAGGAATGTATGATTTATCGACAGGAGTAGAGAAAAGTGGAGTGAGTCATCAAAGTAGTTATGATAATAGTACCAAAGGTCAAACATTTAAGAGTGCCATCAGTGTCATAACCAATTTAGGAGAAACAATAATAGAAGATTTAAGTGGCAATGGTAATGTTGGAATAGCTTATAATATAGTTAAATTAGATAATGAAGGAATAACAACCAGTGATGAAAATAAAAAAGGATATGTTGATGCAGGACTTGCCTATCATGATTTTAAAAATGCAGTTTCGTTAATAACAAGGGTTAGAATAAATAATGATGTAGAAAATCAAAGTATTTTTAATAACTGGGAAGGTGCTGGCCTTGGCTTTGCTTATCGTGATGTTAACTGTTCTGATTATTTATGTTTTATAGCACAGATTGGTACATATAAAATTATAAAATCCAATACAGACATAAAAATTGGTACTTGGTATACATTAGTAGCAACATATGATGGTCAAACAATAAAAATATATATTAATGGAGTAGAAACAGCTAATTATCCAATTACTGGTAATATAATAGCCTCTGTTTTACCAATTTTTCTCGGTGCTAATCCTGAAAAAAAAGTTCATGGTAACTTTTCATATGTTACATTCAGTGATGCCTTAATATTTGATCGAGCATTAAGTGAAGAAGAAATTAAAGCAAATTATACAAATATACCAAATCCGGTAGATAAATCTAATTTACTTTTATGGTATAAGTTTAATAATTAAAAATATTAATTCGAAATTAATTTTAGCAACAAATATTGCTGATTAATATAAGTTAGTTAAAAAACATATTATTAAGTGGTGAATAATATGTTTTTTAATGATATTCATATTAGAATACGTTTTACATTTTTAGTAGTAATTATAATTTTATTATTAGTAATAGGTAAAGTATTTTATATTCAAGTAATATCTTATAATAAGCTTTCTAAAATTACCGAAGATCTATGGAGCAGAAAAATGACTATTAATGCACCAAGAGGAGATATAGTTGATAGAAATGGTAATATACTTGCTACTAGTTTAGTAACTACAACAATTTATGTTGTTCCAAATCAAATTAAAGATAAAGAAAAAGTGGCAAAAGATATAGCAGAAATTCTAAATTGTGATTATGATGATGTTTATAAATATGTCTCTAAACATAGTAGTATGGAAATTATTAGAAAAGGTATGGATATAGATAGTGAAGTAGCTGATAAGATAGATAAACTTGGTTATGATGGTGTATACTTAGTAGTTGATTCTAAAAGATATTATCCTTATGGAGAAACACTTGCGCATATTATTGGCTTTGTTGGTAGTGATAATCAAGGTTTATCTGGCTTAGAACTTACCTATGATAAATATTTAACTGGTACAAATGGTGAACTTAAATATTATAGTGATGGTAAAGGTAATAAACTAGAACTACCAGATAGTTATGTAGCTCCCTCTCCGGGGATGACCTTAAAACTTACCTTAGATATTGAACTTATTAAGGCTGTCGATAATGAAATAAATAATGCTATGGATAAATATAATTCTGAACATGCCTTAGCTATTGTAATGAATCCTAAAAGTGGAGAAATATTAGCTATGGGCAGTAAACCATCTTTTGATCCCGATAATTATCAACAATTTAGTGAAGAAGTAATTAATCGTAATTTACCTATTTGGATGACTTATGAACCAGGATCTACATTCAAAATAATTACTTTGGCTAGTAGTATAGAAGAAAAAACTGTCGATTTATTTAAAGATACCTTTACAGATACCGGAGCAATTACTGTTGATGGTGCCACTTTACATTGTTGGAAACATGGTGGCCATGGTACACAAACATACTTAGAAGTAGTTGAAAATTCTTGTAACCCTGGTTTTGTTTCCTTAGGAAATAAACTAGGGGTAGAAAAATTGATGAGTTATATTCGTAAATTTGGTTTTGGTTCTAAAACAGGAATTGATTTAAATGGTGAGGGTAATGGTATTTTATTTCAAAATAAGGATATGGGACCCGTAGAGCTTGCTACAACTGCTTTTGGCCAAGGAATAAGTGTAACGCCCATCCAACAAATAACAGCGGTATCAGCTGTTATTAATGGTGGTTATTTAAATACCCCTTATGTTGTTAAAAGTATTATTGATGATAGTAGTAAATCTATTATTTATGAAAATAAAAAACAAACTAAAAGAAAAGTAATTAGTAAAGAAACAAGTGCCACAGCTAGATTTGTTTTAGAAAGTGTAGTGGCTAATGGTACAGGAAAAAATGCTTATATTGAAAATTATCGAGTAGGTGGTAAAACCGGAACGGCTCAAAAAGTTGCTAATGGTAAGTATATGGTTGGTAATTACATTTTATCTTTTATTGGTTTTTTACCTGCTGATGATCCCGAAGTTATTGTTTATGTTGCAGTAGATAATCCCAAAGGAGTAACACAATATGGTGGTACAGTATCGGCTCCTATTGCTAGAAATATTATGTTATCGGCAATTGAAACCTTAGGGATAAAAGAAAAAGAAGGTGGAATGTTAAAAGAATATAGTTATTTAGATGTCAAATATTTAGTAGTTCCCGATGTAGTTGGTATGAGTAAAGAAGAAGCTACAAAGATGCTTAAAGATTTTAAAGTTAAATATACTGGTAGTGGTAATAAAGTAGTTCATATGTCACCGGCTGCTAACACTTTTCAAAGTGTCGAAACAACAATTACTTTATTACTAAACTGATGTAAAAATATGTAAAAATTAAGTTTCATGCTAAAAGATGCAGTATTTGGTGGTGTATAATAATTTAAAGAGGTGGATTATATGTTAATTCTAGCTAAGGCTGCAATGGCAATGATGTTAGGTTTTACTTTGGCAATTGCTAGTGGACTTGTTTTTATTCCTATGTTAAAAAAATTTCATTTAGGACAAATGGTTAGTCGCGAAATAAATAAAAGACATTTAAAAAAAGAAGGCACACCAACAATGGGAGGAATTATCTTTATTTTTCCAGTAATTCTTTCTTTAATATTACTATATATTAATGGCAGTATTGAAATAAGTTATAATATAATTATTTTAATATTTGTCTTTTTAGCCTATGCAATTTTAGGTGGCATTGATGATTTTTTAAAAATTAAATATAAAAATAATGCTGGTTTATCGATTGTAACAAAATTTTTAATTCAAATGATTATAGCCTTAGTATTTTTCTATTTATTTATGCGTAGTGGTGGCTCTAATATTTTAAAATTTACAGCTTTGAATTTAGTTATTCCTCTGGGTTGGACTTTTGGCATTTTTATTTTATTTTTACTTGTAGGTACAACTAATGCCGTTAATATTACCGATGGTTTAGATGGTTTATGTGCTGGCTTATCCGCAATTGCCTTTTTAGCTTATGGTATTATTTCTTGGAATTGCGGCTGGCTAGAAGGATATCAAGAAATAGCTATTTTTTGCTTCTTAATAGTCGGAGCATTACTTGGCTTTTTAGTTTATAATTCCCATCCTGCTCATGTTTTTATGGGTGATTTGGGATCTTTGGCCTTAGGTGGTGCCTTAGCTACTATTGCCATATTAACAAGACATGAATTATCTCTAGCTATTATTGGTGGTGTCTTTGTTATAGAAACATTAAGTAGTTTTATCCAAATAATAGGTATTCGTAAATTTAATAAAAAAGTATTTTTAAAAGCACCATTGCATCATCATTTTGAAGAATTAAAATGGAGTGAAAGTGACATAGTTAAACTATTTTATGTTGCGGGCTTACTTTTAGCAATGGCTGCGATTACTTATGGTGTTTGGTTATAAATAAAGAAAAAAAGGGGGGTTAAATTATTAAAAAGGGAATTGATAAGCCTTTATTAATTGCCGTAATTATTATTGCTATTTTTGGCGTTATTATGATTTATTCAGCTAGTTTTGTCTGGGCAGAATATAAATTTAATGATGCTTTTAAATTTGCCAAAATGCAAGGTATTTTTTTAGTTATTGGCCTTATAATAATGTATTTTTTATCTAAAATTGATTATCATTTATATTATAAAAAAGCTAATCTTATTTTATTAATTTGTGCTATCCTTTTAATTTTAGTATTAATACCAGGTATTGGTAGTATTAGAAATGGTAGTCGTAGTTGGTTTGGTATAGGCTCTTTGGGTATTCAACCATCAGAATTTGCAAAAATTGGTTTAATTATTTATGTTTCTAAATATTTAACTAATAATAGTCGAATAATGAAAAATATTGTAAAAGGTGTAATTCCCATTTTAGGAGTAATTGGCTTTTTCTTTTTAATAATTATGTTAGAACCAGATTTTGGAACATCTATGGTTATAGTTTTAACTTTGGTTGTTTTAATCTTTATTAGTGGTGTCCAAATTTCATTTTTTGTCAAAATTGGTTTAGTAGGTTTAGTAGGGATAGTCGGTATCATTATTGCTGCTCCTTACCGAATGAAAAGAATAGTTAGCTTCTTAAATCCTTGGAGTGATCCCTTAGGTTCTGGTTATCAAATTTTACAAAGTTTATATGCCATTGGTCCTGGTGGTCTTCTTGGCCAAGGATTCTTAAAATCTAGACAAAAATATTTTTATTTACCAGAGCCTCAAACTGATTTTATTTTTTCTATTATAAGTGAAGAATTAGGCTTTTTAGGTATCTTAATTGTAGCATCATTATTTTTTGTAATCTTTTATCGAGGTATTAAAATATCTTTAAAAACTAATGATTTATTTGGCAAATATTTGGCTTTTGGTCTTGCTTTTGGTCTTATTGTGCAAGCTGCTTTAAATTTAATGGTAGTAGTGGGATTAATTCCAGTTACTGGTGTAACTTTGCCTTTTTTATCATATGGTGGTAGTAGTTTACTAGTTAGTATGGCAAGTATTGGTATACTTTTAAATATTTCTAAAAACAATTGAAACAAGAATTGACATAAAAACGAATGTTTGGCATATTTTAGTTACAAGCAAAGTAAGGGGGAATTTATATGAATACAAATACATTAGTTAAAGAAGAAAAGGTTGAAAATATGATTTATGAAGTAAGAGGAAAACAGGTAATGCTGGACTCTGATTTAGCAAAGCTTTATGGAGTAGAAACAAAAAGAATTAATGAAGCTGTTAGAAATAATCCTCAAAAATTTCCAGAAAGATTTTCTTGGTTATTGTCCGATGATGAATGGAATTTTTTAAGGTCGAAAATTTCGACCTTAAAAACTCCGAAAAATGGTAGAGGAACACATAGAAAATACTTACCACGTGTATTTACAGAACAAGGTGTAGCTATGCTTGCTACTATTTTAAAATCTGATGTTGCAACGCAAGTTAGTATTGCATTAAAATAAAACTTGTAAAAATTGAAAAATGCATATATAATAAATGGCTATTAAAGGGATTTATTATGGAAAAATTAGATGTATTATATACGATTAATAATAAATATGTTGATATTATGCTAGCGTCAATTTTATCAATTATCACTAATGGAGAAGTCAGTAATTTAAGAATATTTATTATAACAAGTGATTTTAAATTAGAAGATTATAAGAAAGTAGCTAAATTTTTAGAATTATTTAATATTGAATTTTATTTTTATGATATTAGAGAATTTAATATTGAAAAATATAATTTACCAGAATGGCGTAATACCCAAGTCGCTAATGCTAGATTATTTTTTCAAAGTATTTTGGGCAATAGTTTAGATGATATAAATAATTTATTATATTTAGATGCAGATACCTTAGTGGTCGATAATTTATCTGGTTTAGAAGAATATAGTGCTAATGCCATTAATGCTGTTAAGGAATCTATGCAAAGAGCTCATTATATTAGAACTAAAACTTCACCTTATTTTAATTCGGGAGTTTTGTATTTTAATGTTTGTAATTGGATAGATAAAAATATGGAAGCTAAAATTGTAAATTATTTACAAAGCACTTCCATACCATTAGTATTTCCTGATCAAGATACTTTAAATTTTGCTTTATCTGGTGAAATTTCTAGGTTGCCTTTAAATTATAATCTTTTAGCAGTTGATCGGTTTTTAACAGGTATTTATCGAAAAATATATTTTGATACTTTTCATTTAAATACTAGTAGTAGTGAAATTGAAAATGCTATGAAAAAGCCAATTATATTACATGGTACTAGTTTATTTGAAATAAAACCTTGGGATAGTAATATTCATCCTGATTATGAACAATTTAAAGCTTGCTTAGAAATAGTTGATCCTAAGTTTACTAGTGAAAAATTAAGAAAAGCTCAACAATTTTTTGCTTCATCGCCATTTTTATTAAAATCTTTAATTATAGCTCATAGTTTTACTCCTAAGTTTGTGCAACCAATGGTAAGAAAATTAGCTGTCAAAGTTACAAAAAGATAATTGTCAAAATAATATAATTGTGATAATATTAAGTTAAATAAGGAGAGTGATATTATGTGGTGGATAATTCCAGTAGTTATTGTAGTTCTATTAATTATTTACATTGTAAGTGTTTATAATGGTTTAGTAGGATTAAAAAACAAAGTAGATGATCAATTCAGTCAAATTGATGTTGAATTAAAAAGAAGATTTGATTTAGTTCCTAATTTAATTGAAACTGTTAAAGGTTATACTAAACATGAAAAAGAAACCTTAGAAGGAGTAGTTAATGCCCGTAATGCTTATGCTAGTGCTAATGGTATGGGTGAACAATTAAAAGCTGATGGTGAACTTACTAATGCTATTAATAAATTATTTGCTCTTGCTGAATCTTATCCAGAGTTGAAAGCAAATGAAAACTTTATGCAACTACAAGGAGAACTTTCAGAAATTGAACAAAAAATAGTTTATGCCAGAGGTTTCTACAATGATTCAGTATTAAAATTAAACAATAAAATTGAAATGTTTCCATCTAATTTAGTTGCTGGTATGTTCCATTTTAAAAAACGGGAATATTTTGCAGCAAGTGAATCAGAAAGAGAAAACGTAAAAGTTAAATTTTAAGGCATTATTAAATGCCTTTTATCTTAGAAAAAAATTTAAGTAGGTGATATAGTGAAAAAATTTTCTTATCTGATGTTTTTATTAGTAACTATATTTTTTAATGCTAAGGTATATGCTAATGATATAAAAAGTATAACAATGGATATTTTTATTGATGAAAATGGCAATGCCCAAGTTGAAGAAGTTTGGAAAGCTAATCTAACTAGTGGAACTGAGGGATATAAACCTTATTATAATTTAGGAACCTCAGATATTACTAATTTTAAAGTTAAAATGAATGGTCAAGCATTCACTAGTAAAAGTTTTTGGGATATTGATGCTTCTTTTGAAGAAAAAAGTTATAAATCAGGTATAAATGCTATTGATGATGGATATGAGTTATGTTTTGGAATATCTGAATATGGTAATAATACTTATACCTTAGAATATACCATAACTAATTTTGTATCTAGACTAACTGATGCCGATATGGTTTATTGGCAATTAATACCTTATGATTTATCTGATAAACCAGAATATGTTTATATTAAAATTCATAGTGATTTTGCATATAGTGATACCTTAGATGTATGGGGATATGGCTATGGTGATGCCAACAATGAAGGTTATGCTTATGTTTATGACGGTTATATTGAAATGACTAAGGAAGGTTCTCTTGCTAGTGATGAATATATGACAGTATTAGTAAAATTTCCCAAAGGAACATTTAATACTAATTCCACTATTGATGAAGATTTTGATTATTATTTAGATATGGCTCAAAGCGGAGCAGATGTTTATCATGAGAGTTCGACCAGTAAAGGCTCAACTATAATTAATTTTTTTCTTATGATTTTTAATTTAATTTTCTATTCATTATTTTTTATTATTCCTATTATAGCTATAAAAAATAGTTCCAATGCTTATGGAACCAAAAATTTAAAATTCCCACCAAAGGCTAAAAAAGATTTAAAAAATGCTCCATTTTTTCGAGATATTCCTTGTAATAAAGACATTTTTAAAGCTTATTGGGTAGCTTGTCAATATAATCTTGTCAAGAATAAAACTGATTTTCTAGGAGCTATCCTTCTTAAATGGTTAAAATTTGGCAATATAGAAAATGCTAAAATAAATGAAAAAGATATGGCTTTAAAATTAATCAAAAATGATAATTTAAATGAAAGAGAAATAGAATTGTATGATATGATGTTTAAAGCAGCCAAAGATGGTGTATTAGAACGTGATGAGTTTAAAGATTGGTGTCAAGATAATTATAATAAAATATTAAAATGGTTTAATTCAGTTATAGATGATGTAACTGATGAATATGTAAAAGAAGGATTAATTAAAGAAGAAAAGAAAACATTTAGTACTGTTTATCATGTATCCGAAAATATGAGAGAACAAGCAATGCAAATGGCAGGCTTAAAAAATTTCTTAAAAGAATTTTCTAATATTGAAAATAGAGAAGCTATTGAAGTGAAAATATGGGATGAATATTTAATGTATGCCCAAATATTCGGTATTGCCAAAGAAGTAGCCAAAGAATTTAAACGCTTATATCCTGATGTTATAACCGAAGACTATTATAATGATATTATCTTTATTCATACAATTTCATATGAAGGTGTCCATGCTGCTAGTGTGGCAAAATCACGAGCAGAAAGTTATTCCTCTGGTGGTGGTGGATTCTCATCATCTGGCGGAGGCGGTGGTTCCTTCGGTGGAGGCGGCGGAGGCGGCGGTTTCCGTTAAAATTGTTAGTTAAAAGATTAGAATATTCTAGTCTTTTTTTCTTTAATAGAGTATAATTATTTTATGAGCATTTTAGAAGGAAAAATAAAAAGTACGATATATTATAATGAAGCAAATAATTATTTAGTTGCTCTTTTTCGTGTTTCAAAAGTTGATGAAGAGAATAAAGAATATGTCAAAAAAACTATTACTATTACTGGCAATTTTTTAGATTTAAAATTAGAATCATTACTTACTATTAAAGGAGAATTTACTGAACATGAAAGATTTGGTAAACAATTTAAAGTAGAAAGTTATGAATATATAATACCAAGTGAAAAAGAGGCAATAATAGATTTTTTAAGTAGTCCTTTTATTAAAGGTTGTGGTAAAAAAACAGCTGAAAGAATTGTAGAGGTTTATGGTGATAAAAGTATTGATATTATTAAAGAAAATAAATTTGCTTTGGATAATATTGATGGTATGAATGAATCAAAAAGAGATAAAATATATAATTCGGTTATTAATTATTCTAAAAGTTCTGATGTTATAATAAAATTAAAAAATTTAGGTTTTTCTATTGAAGAAGCAGGTAAAATATATACTAAATATAAAGATAATATAGTTGATATTTTAGATAATAATATATATTTATTAAATGAAATAGTTGATTTTAAAAGATTAGATGCTATATTTTTAAATAATAATGATCGTTTTGATAAAAGAAGAGTTAAGGCTTGTATATTAGAAAGTATGAAAACTATTTCTAGTAATTTAGGGGATATATATTATAGTGAAGATTATATTTATGAAATATTATTAAAATTATTTAATTTAAGTATTGATTATGATTTATATATAGAATATTTAAGAGAATTAGAAGATGAATTATTAATAGTAAAATATGATAATAATTATTATTTACAAGAAAATTATCAAAATGAAATAGATATTGCTGAACTTTTATATAAAATTGCAAATAAAAATATCAAAAGTAAAGATTATAGTGATAAGATAGCCAAATTAGAAGAAAATTTACATATAACTTATAACGATACCCAAAAAATGGCCATTAATAAAGCTTTAAATAATAATGTTACGATAATTTCTGGTGGACCTGGAACTGGTAAAACAACTATTATTAATGCTATTGTTAAATTATATGTTGCAGAAAATCATTTAACTAATTTAGATATTATTGAACAAATTGCTTTATTAGCTCCGACGGGTAGAGCTAGTAAAAAAATGAGTTTAGCTACTAATATGCCATCTTCAACTATTCATCGTTATTTAAAATGGAATAAAGATACTAATGAATTTATGATTAATGAAAATAATAAAAATTATCAAAAACTCATTATAGTTGATGAGGTTAGTATGATTGATGAAGCTTTATTTACGGCTTTATTAAAAGGGATTAATAGTTATGTTAAATTAATTTTAGTAGGTGATGTTAATCAATTACCATCCGTAGGACCAGGTTTAGTTTTAAAAGATTTAATTAATAGTGACTTATTTGATTTTATTCCTCTTAATTATATTTATCGGCAAAGTGAAAATTCATATATTCCATATTTAGCCCGAGAAATAAAAAATAGAGATTTATCGGAAGAATTTACCGAAAAGAAAGATGACTATAATTTTATAATAACTGATTCTAAAAATATTAAAGGCGTAATTAAAAAAATTGTTTTAGCCGGTTTAGAAAAAGGTTTTGATGAAAATAATTTACAAATATTAGCGCCAATGTATAAAGGTGAAAATGGTATAGATAATTTAAATCGAATGCTTTGTGATATTTTTAATCCTGATGAGGGCCAAAAAAGAATAAATTATGGAGATACAATATATAAAGTGGGAGATAAAGTATTACAACTTGTAAATGATGCGGATAATAATGTTTTTAATGGTGATATTGGTTTTATTCAAAATATAGCTTTAATTAATAAACCATACCAAAAAGAAATGATTACTATTGATTTTGATGGCAATATTATTGTCATTGCCAAAAAAGATTTAAAAAATATTCGACATGCGTATGCTATTACTATTCATAAAAGTCAAGGTAGTGAATTTGATCATGTTATTATGCCTATTACAATGCATTATGGTAATATGCTCTATAATAAATTATTATATACGGGTGTAAGTCGGGCAAAAAAGAGTTTAATTTTAATAGGAGATGCTAATTGTTTTTATAAAGCTATCTTTAATGAATATAGTGAACTACGTAAAACGACATTACAAGATCATTTAAAAAATAAATTTTTTAATACATAATATTAAGTATTTTTTCCATAATATAAATGAGGTGGAAAAATATGAAAAAAATGGGAATAGCAATGAGTATGATGATGGCGGCTTCTGTTGGCTTAGGTACTTATATATTACTTAATAAAGAAACTAAAAGTAAAGCTGATAAACTTATTAATAATATGTTAGATAAAGCTAATACTATGACTAATAAAATGAGTAAATAAGCACTAAAAAGTGCTTTTTCTTTACATTAAACTTTCTAAAAATGATGTATTTTAAAAAAAATATAGTATAATTAAAGAGAAGAGGAAGTGAAAAAGTGAAAAGTAAATTAGAAAAAGATTTAGATACCAAAGAATTGAACGAAGTTATTGGGTTATCTAAAAAAATCTTAAAAATATTATATTTTGTCTTTATTGCTTGTTTAGTTTTAACTATCATTATAGCTGTTCAAAAACTTAATATTTTAAATATTATCTTAGACTTTTTAGGTGTTATTAGTCCTTTCTTTATCGGTTTTGTTTTAGCTTGGCTTTTAAAACCAATTGTCAAAAAATTAAATAATAAAATAAAAAATAATACAATTAGTTCTTTAATAGTTTTTTCAGTTTTTGTATCAGTATTATTTATTTTATTATATACATTTATTCCAACAGTTTATGATGAAGTTAACGAACTTGTAGGATTACTGCCAACGTGGATTGAAAGAATAACGGCTAATATTAATAATATTTTTAAAAATTTTGAAGCTAATGGTTTAAATTTGGGAGATTTTCCAAAGAAATTATTAGAAAATATTACGATGTTTGGAACGGATATTGTTAAAAATTTACCTAATACCATTATTTCTTTTGTAGTAGCATTATTTAGTGGTGTCGGAACATTTGCAATGGGTTTAATTATTGGTATTTATATGTTAATTGATTATGATAATATTGAACGTCATTTTAAAAAAATATTTCCAGATAAAATGCAAAAAGATGTAAATCATTTATGTGCTAAAATGAGTGAAGAAGTAAGAAAATGTGTTAATGGTACTTTCTTAGTAGCCTTAGCAGTATTAGTTTGTGATTCCATTTTATTTGCCGTTGTAGGATTAAGAGCTCCTTTATTATTTGGGTTATTCTGTGGTATTACTGATTTAATTCCTTTTATTGGTCCTTACATTGGTGGTGCAGCTGCTGTCATTGTGGGTCTTACCCAATCACCATTAATTGGAATTGCTACTTTGGTGGTTTGCGTAATTGTACAAATAGTAGAAAATTATATATTACAACCAGTTATTATGAGTAAGGCAAGTAATATTCATCCTGTAATAATTATTATTGCTTTACTTGTCTTTGGCCATTTCTTTGGTATTTTAGGAATGGTTTTAGCCACACCTATTTTAACAATTTTAAGAGTTATTTTAGAATTTACAAGAGAAAAATTTAATCTATAAAGACTTTAAAATTATTTAAAAGTATGTTATAGTTAAAAAGTAATTGATGAAGAAAGAGGTATTTAATTGTTCTTTAAAAGAGAGTTAGTGGCAGGTGCAAACTAATAAGAGTGATTAAATATTGCTACTTTTGGAGATTAATCGGCATTTTAAGTCGTTAAAAAAATTAAGTAAATAAAAGGATGGTACCGTCGTAAATGACTCCTTGGTAATCATTCTTTTTATTTTAGAAAGAAGAGGAATTTAGATGAGAATATTTTTAATTGCTGGTAAAGCTGGTAGTGGCAAAACTGAGGTAGCCAAACTTATTAAAGAATACTATATTTATAAGTTAGAAAAATGTGTAATAACAGAATATAGTAAAACTTTAAAAACATTTACAATGGAACTTACTGATTGGGATGGTAATCCTAATACAAAGCCAAGAAAGTATATGCAAGAATTAGGAGATAAAATTAGAAGCATTGATGAAAAATATTTTATCAATAATATGATTGATGATATTAAAATTTATGCTGAATATACCGATAATTTAGTAATTAGTGGAGTAAGACTTCCAGCAGAAATTGAAGATGTAAAGCTAAACTATGATAATGTTTATGCAATATATATAGAAAATCAATTTGCGCAAAGTAAATTAACGCTTGAAGAACAATCACATATTACTGAAACAGCTTTGGAAAATTATGATGAATTTGATTATATTTTAGTCAATGATACCAAAGAATCATTAAAAGAAAAAGTATTTAAATTTTTGGAAGGAATAGAATAATGAATAAGATTAGTGCAGCACAGTTGAGAGAATTATATTTAAATTTTTATCAAGAAAAAGATCATAAAATTATTCCATCAGCATCTCTAATACCAGAAAATGATCCAACGGTATTATTTACCACAGCTGGTATGCATCCATTAGTGCCTTATTTACTTGGTGAAAGTCATCCTGCGGGTAAAAGACTTACCGATGTCCAAAAATGTATTAGAACTAGTGATATTGATGAAGTTGGTGATGCTTCTCATTTGACATTTTTTGAAATGTTAGGTAATTGGTCATTAGGTGATTATTTTAAAAAAGAAGCAATTACTTATAGTTATGAATTTTTGACAAGTGAAGAATACTTAAATATTCCCAAAGACAAATTATATTTTACAGTTTTTGCTGGTGATGATGATTTTCCAAAAGATACTGAATCATATAATATTTGGCAAAGTTTAGGAGTCGAAGAAGATCATTTATTTTATTTACCAAAGAAAAATAATTTTTGGATTTTAGGTAGTGGTATTGGTCCATGTGGTCCCGATACAGAAATGTTTTATGATACTGGCAAAGAAAAATGTTCACCTGAATGTAATCCCGCTTGTGATTGTGGTAAATACTTAGAAATTTGGAATGACGTTTTTATGGAGTATTATAAAAGTGAAGATGGCACTTTATCAAAATTAAAACAACAAAATGTTGATACTGGAATGGGCTTAGAGCGAACTATTAGTGTATTAAATGGTTTACCTAGTGTCTATGATTCAGATATTTTTGCAGGGATTAAGAAAAGATTAGAGGAATTATCTAATGTTTCTTATGAAGAAAATGCGCAAAGCATGCGAATTATTATGGATCATGTAAGAACAAGTACTTTTATTTTAGCAGATGATCATGGTATAACTCCGAGTAATGTTGGGGCTGGATATGTTTTAAGAAGACTTTTAAGAAGAACGATTAGACATTTAAAGAAATTAAATATTACAGATAATGTTTTACCAGAACTAGCTCAAATATATATTGATGAATATCAAGGCGTTTATAGTGAATTATCTAAAAATAAAGAAGTAGTATTTAGAGAAATGACTAATGAGTTTAATAAGTTTAGTAAAACTTTAAAAGATGGCGAAAAATTATTTTATAAAACTATTAAACATTTAGAAGGTAATGTTATTAGTGGTACTGATGCTTTTAAATTATTTGATACTTTTGGCTTTCCAATTGAAATGACTATCGAACTTGCCAAAGAAAATAATTTAGAAGTTAATGTAGAAGAATTTGAAAGAGCTTTTAAAGAACATCAAGAAAAATCTAGAACTATTGATGCTGGTTCATTTAAAGGTGGTCTTGCTGATAATTCAGAAGAATCAACTAAATATCATACTTTGGCCCATTTACTTTTAGCTACTTTACAAGAAATATATGGTCCTGATGTTATGCAAAAGGGTTGCAATATAACTAGTGAAAGAATAAGATTTGATTTTAATTGTGATCATAAATTAACAGATGAAGAAAAAAGAAAAGTTGAAGATCGGGTAAATGAAATGATTGTGACAAATACCCCTGTTACTTTTGAAGAAATTCCTTATGAGCAAGCCAAAAAAGAAGGAGCTCATGGTACATTTGATTCAAAATATGGTGATATTGTTAAAGTCTATACTATTGGTAATTTGTCCAAAGAAATATGTGGCGGACCTCATGTCGAAAATACTGGTGTATTAGGTCATTTTAAAATAGTAAAAGAAGAATCATCAAGTGCTGGTGTTAGAAGAATTAAAGGTATATTAGAGTAAAATCTAATATACCTTTTTTATCATAAAGAAAGTTAAAAAATTGGTTAAAAGCACTTACAAATACATTCGTTTGTATGATATGATTGTATTGTTCAGGAGGTTATGGTTACGTTAGTTAATCGTGCATACAAATTTAGAATGTATCCAAGTTTAAAACAACAAGAATTAATAAATAATACAATAGGTTGTTCAAGACTTGTATATAATATAATGCTAAGTAAGAAGAAAGATAATTCTAAACTTACTAGTTATGATATGATAAAAGTGTTAATTGTACTATAAAGGTAAATATCAAAATTAAACATTAATAAAAAAATTAAACATCAAAAAAGTATGGCAGTGACTGTCGGAAATATGGTCTGTGGAGGAGAGAAATCCTATGAACCAGAAAAGATAAGCCGTGAGGCTTATCAAAGTAAATGAAAATAAATATTAATTTATTCAATTTGCTTTTGTTCCTTGACATATAAAATGCAAAATAATTGACAAAAGAAATTAACACGCGTTATAATTTTATTATAGGAGGATAGAAGAAGTGTTTTGACACTTAAATGCAAGAATAGAAAAGTGTTGATAGTGTTAGAATATAAAAATAAGGAGGTGAAATTTAATGGCAAACTTAGTTGTTGACTCATCAGCATTACACAGTTTAGCTAGTAAAGTTGAATCTAGTACAGCTGATTTTAGAACAAGTTTAGACAAAATAATTAATGAAAATGCTGAATTAAAAACAGTTTGGAAAGGTAGCGATATCGATAGTTATTCTGCAAAAGTTAATGAACAAGCTGAGGAAATGAATAGATTTCATAAAACATTAACTGAACTTGGAACTTATATGCATAATACTGCTAATGAGTATCAAAATGCCCAAGATACTAATAGAAGTATGGTACACAGATAAAAATTAGGAGGTGAATAAACATTATGAATAATGGTATGATGACTGATATAAATTATGATAGAGCAGCTCAAATTGCTGCTGAATTATTGACAGAATCTCAAAAAATGATAGAAACTTTTGATTCTTTAAAAAGTTATTTTTCTGAAATTAATAATGGTAGTGGTATTTTTGATGGAACTGCTGCTAGTGAAGTAAGAGCAAAATTTGATTCTTTTGCTAGTACTTTCCATGTTTTTAATGAAGCTGTTGAAAGTTATGCAAAATATATTCAAACAGCATCTGAAAACTATCAAAAAGTTGATAAAGCATCTCAAAATGCTGTATCAGGATTATAATAAAATTATTTCCCTTTATTTATAAAGGGACTTTGTCCCAAATATAATTAAATAATTATTTTTGGGAGAGAGGTGAAAAAATGGCTCGACAAAATTATATTGTCTCTAATATGGATGGAGGAGTAAATTTAGGAAAAATTGAAATTGACACTGATGTAATACAAACGTCAATTGAAAATTTAAATGTAAAATCAGAAAGCTTACAAGAATATAAAGGCCAAATTGATTATGCAATAAATACTACATTATTTAATATATGGAAAGGTCCAGATGCTGATAATTTTATATCAACTTCAAATTTTTTATTGTATAATCTGGATCATATAAGATCAAGAATTGATCAACATGCCAATGATTTAGTAATTGTTAAAAATTACTATGAAAGTTTAGATCAAGAATTTGGTGCTAAAAATTGTAGTGCATAGTAAAGGAGAAAATTTATGAATCAAACTGATATAAGTGATTATGGAATTGCATATGAACAAGTTGAAATGATCCATAATTTTACTAAAAATATTGAAGATAATTTGAATTCTGTTAAAGATATTTATAGAAAATTAGATTATCCCAATTGGTGTGGACAAGCAGCTAGTCATTTTGCAACCATTACTTTTGCTGACATTAATCACTATGACCCAAATATTAGAGGGTTATATGAAGCTGCCAGTGCATTGCAACAAATGTTTCAAAATTATCAAAGTGTAGACAATTCTACTATGGCTGGTGTAAATGATTTGGCTGATGCTAATTTTGTGGATTCTTCTAGTTTATCTCCAGAAGAAAATTATGCTCAAAATGATTTTAATTCTTACACACCTGGCAGTGGAATTGGCGGACCTAAAAACCCGGAAATTTAAATGATTTTTAATAGGAGGAAATATGATGTATTATAGTGGTGTAAATGTAGCAGGATTAAAATCTGCAATCACAAACTTAATGAATAATATAAATTATGAATCGTTAATTAATGCCTCAGAAGCCTTAGGGGGTGAAGCATATTGGAATTCATCACTAGCTAAGACAACATTTATGGAAGGTCTAAGTAAAAATTTAGAATTTTTAAATAATTTTAAAATAAGTCTTAGTGATGCATTGGCAATTTGTGATGAAATTGCTAAGTGGCAGGATTTAAATCCTAAAATAATCATGGAAGAAAATAATGTGGCTAGTTACAAGAGAATGAGAGATCAATATATTGGTAAAAATGATGAAGATTCTATGTATTATTATAGATATTATAATAATCTTTGTATTACAAGTTCTCATAATTTAATAAATTATAAAAATAAACAAAGAAGCATTGAATCTACATTAAATACTTTGCTTCCGTTTAATGCGTTTGGTTTTAAGTGATAATGGAGAGTATATATGGCACATTATAAAATAGATTTAGATAAATTAAGAGAAATAAGAAATGAAATTTACGCAGAAAAAAATAAATTCGATGATGGTTATACTGCTTTTAGTAATTATATGAAGTCTGATGTAAATGATGTTTCTTTATTAATAACAGAAGGTATTGATTTAGCTTGTCAAAAATCACAAAAATGCTATAATTTGTTAATTCAATGGTTGGATGACTACATTGCTAAAGTTCAAGAAATTGAACGTAATATTGTTGCTACAATTGGTGATATAGATACTTTTCAATATTCATATAATGATATTAATCTTACAAGTGTTGATTCAACAACAAGCTCTATTCAATCAGCTTTTGGTGGTTTAGGTAGTGTAGGTGGAATTATCAGTGGTGGTTCAACTACAACTACTAATGAAGAGCAAACTGTAACTCCATCACCATATGATGAAATGTTTGCAAAAATGAAAATGTTGCAAGATACTAAACCATTAGAAGATAATATTGCTGGTATTGAAAATGAGATAGAAGAAGTAAAAAGATTATTAGAAGAAACAACAGATCCAGCAGAACAAGAAAAATTAGAGAATAAACTAGAAAAGTTATATAAAGATCTTAGTAATGTTAATTATGAACTTGAAACTTTATTAATCATTAATGGCTTACAAGATTTACTAAAAAGTTTTAAATCTTATGATGAATATAAAGCTTATATTGAAAAAATTCAAGATGAAATTACTGAACTTTTAAGAACATTAAATTCAGATAAATATACATCCGTTGATTTACTGCAATTATTGATAAATGAGAATTATGATCCAACAAAACCAATATATGCATATATTGATGAAACAGGAATACATTATTCATTAGAAGATCCAATTCTTACTAATCCAAATGCTAGAGAAGTAGAAAAGTTAACATTTGAGGATATTAGTAAAAAATATAGTGATAATGCTTTATTTCAAGAATATAAACAATTATTTGTTGATAATAACGGAACAAATAATGAAGCTGAGAAACAAGCTTTTGCAAATAAAGTAAATGAGTTATACGATACCTATAATGAAGAAAAGAGTGGTATTGTCAGTGAACTTCTTGATAAAACCGAAGAATATGATAAACATCAAAGAATAGTTGAATATATTGAATCTAATGCTGAATAAACTGTTATTTATTAACAGTTTATTTGCCTATATTAAATAAAAAAGGGGAATTTATGAAAAATAAATATTTAGTAACCGTGGCTGTTCCAGAACTAGAATGTGAATATGATGTATATATTCCCAATAATAAAAAAATTGGAACAATAAAAAAGAATATTTTATATTGTCTTGCTGATTTATCAGCAGGTATATATCTGCGTAAAATGGAAGAAGTTAGAATGTTTGATCAAATGACAGGCATTGAATATAATAATGATGTTTATGTAAAAGATGCTAAAATATATAATGGAACTAAGATAATAATTATGTAGAATAGGAAGAGGGCTTATGCGAGTATCAATAATCAATAATAAAAAGATTAAAAATATACTACTACCAAATGTTTATGTTGGTAGTTATTGGATTTCTGATACTGATGCTAGTGGGATTAGTAGAAATTTAATTTTAATTGAGCCCGAAGGTAAGAAATGGAAGTTAATAAGTAATAAAGAAGTTTATATTATTAATAATAATAATTATAGTTTTCCATATGTTTATTTAGAAGAAGGTAAATTTTATACCATTAAAAATCAAAAAGAAAATAGAACTATTTTATTATATTGTTCTAATATTTTAAATGAATATTTATATTATAATATATCTGGTTTAATTGACAATGGAATTGCCATTGGCAATAATGCTGATAATTTCATTTATTGCAAAAATATTCCTAATACATTTTTAATTAAAAGAACAAATAATAAGTTAGTTGTTTATGATTATGATATTCCATCAGGAATATATGTTAATGATGTTAGAGTTAATAAACAAAAGATTGTCAATTATGGTGATGTTATTTTTAGCCAAGGAATAAAAGTAGTTATTATTGCTGTTCAAGATAATGTTAATCAAGTTATTTATTTAGGTGTTCAAAAAAGAAATGACATAACAGTTAAGGAAGCAGCAGTTAATAAATTATTGCCGGCAAAATGTGATTATAGTGAAGTAGAAGAAGAAGTAGAATATGCTTTATATGATGAAAAAGAATATTTTCATAAGAAACCACGTTTTGATAGTGAAATTAAATCTTTGGAATTACAAATAGATGAACCGCCGGCTAAGGCTGATAATCAAAATAGTCCTTTTATATTAACTATTGGTCCGATGATTACAATGTCAATGACATCCTTAGTATCGGGGTATACAGCTGTTAATGGTTTAATGAATGGTACTACGACAATGGATCGTGCTTTGCCATCTTTAATTATGTGCGGAGCAATGTTTGCTAGTATATTTATTTGGCCATTATTTATTGGTTTTTATGAAAAAAGAAGTAAAAAAAAGCAAGAAAAAAAGAGACAAGAAAAATACAGTGAATATATTGAAAGCAAAAGAATTCAAATTGCAAATGCTATTAAAGAACAATCTATTATGTTATACCGTAAATATCCCAAAATAGAAGAGATAGTTGATATTATTATTAATAAAAGGGTTACTTTGTGGCAAAAAAGAATTCAAGATGAAGATTTTTTAGAAGTTAGTTTAGGCATTGGTAATTGTCCAATGAAAATTGATATTAAGTATCCCGATGAACACTTTACATTAGATGAAGATAATTTGAAAGAAATGGTTTTAAAATTAGGCCAAGAACCTAAAAATTTAACAAGTGTTCCAATAACTTTTTCCTTTATTAAAAATTATATTAGTAGTCTTGTTGGTGAAGAACAATTATCTGGAGAGTATATGCGGCGTTTAATTGTTCAACTTTTAGCTTATCATAGTTATGATGATTTAAAAATAATAATTTTAACTAATGAAGAAAATGCTTATCAATGGAAATTTTTAAAAGATGTTCCACATACATTTACTGATGATAAAAGAATGCGTTTCTTTGCTACTAATAATGATGAATATAAAGAAATATGTTATTATTTAGAGCAAATTTATAATTCACGTAAAGAAAATGAAGATCGAGTTGAAGATAATAGTGAATATGATAAATTATATTTAATTATTACTGATGATTTGAAAAAAATTAGAAATTTTGAAATTATTAATTCCATATTAGAAAGTAAAAAGTATTTAGGTTTTAGTTTATTTATTTTAGATCGTAAAGTAACTAATTTGCCTGATCAAATTAATAATTTCATAGAATTATATGGTGAAAAAGCTCAACTTTGTAATAATGCTAATATTGAAGATAATATTCAATACAATGTAGATTTTTCTTATCAAATAGATTATGAAACTATTTCTAAAACTTTGGCTAATATTCCTATTGAATTTATTAATAATGATGAAGGTCAACTTCCAGATGTATTAAGATTTTTAGAAATGTATGATGTTGGTAAAATAGAACAATTAAATGCATTAAATAGATGGGCAAATAGTAATCCTATGTTAAATTTAGCTGCCCCAGTTGGTTATGGTAAAAATGGTGAAAAAATAAGTATTGATTTACATGAAAAATATCATGGCCCTCATGGCTTAATTGCTGGCATGACTGGTAGTGGTAAATCTGAATTTATTATTACTTACATTTTATCAATGGCGATAAATTATCATCCTTATGAAGTTCAATTCATTTTAATTGATTATAAAGGTGGTGGCTTAGCTGGTGCTTTTGAAAATAGTAGTACAGGTTTAAAATTACCACATTTAGTTGGAACAATTACCAACTTAGATACCAATGAAATAAAAAGAAGTTTGGCAAGTATTGAAAGTGAACTTAAAAGAAGACAAGCTTTATTTAATAAAGCCAGAGAAAAATCTGGTGAAAGTACTATTGATATTTATAAATATCAAAAAATGTATCGTGAAAAAATTGTTGATGAACCAGTATCACATTTATTTATAATCAGTGATGAATTTGCGGAACTTAAAACGCAACAACCAGAATTTATGGAGCAGTTAATTAGTACAGCCAGAATTGGTCGTAGTTTAGGTGTTCATTTAATTCTTGCTACGCAAAAACCAAGTGGTGTAGTTGACCCTCAAATTTGGAGTAATGCTCGTTTTAGAGTTTGTTTAAAAGTACAAGATAAATCTGATTCTAATGATGTTATTAAATGTCCTGATGCGGCCTTATTAAAGCAAACAGGAAGATTTTATTTTCAAGTTGGCTACAATGAAGTTTTTGTTTTAGGACAAGCAGCATGGGCCGGAGGCAATTATATTCCTACTGAAAAAGTAAATAAAACATTAGATACATCTATTAATTTTATCAATAATATTGGTTATCCAATTAAAACTAAGGAAACTCGTGAGAAAAAGGCAACTAATACAGTTAATTTAGGAGAAGAATTATTAAATATTGTCAAATATTTGGATAATTTAGCCAAAGAGCAAAATATTAAATGTAATCCTTTATGGCTTGCTAAAATTCCTGCTTTAATTAAAGTAGAAGACTTAGCTAATAAATATAATTATCAAAAAGAAAATTATGTTATTAATCCTATTATTGGTGAATATGATGTTCCAAATGAACAAGAACAAAGACTTTTAACTATTCCACTAACGATGGAAGGAAATGCTGCTATTTATGGAGCTAGTGGTAGTGGAAAAGAAAACTTTATTACAACTCTTATATATTCTTCAATGTTATGTTATACAGCTAATGAATTAAATTTTTATATCATTGATTTTGGTGCAGAAACTTTAAAAATGTTTAAAGATTGTCCAATTGTTGGTGATATATTAGCAAGTAATGATGAAGAAAAAACTTATAATTTATTTAAAATGCTTAATAAAACTATTGAGGAAAGAAAAAAATTATTTGCTGATTTTGGTGGTGACTATTTAAATTATTGCCGTAATAGTGGTTTATCTGTTCCAAGTATTGTGGTGGTCATAAATAATTTTGATGCTTATCAAGAAAATTATAGTAATTTAGAAGATGATTTGGTAATCTTAACAAGAGATTGTACAAAATATGGTATTTATTTTGTTATAACAGTTAATTCACCAAATGGAGTTAGATTTAAACTAAGACAAAACTTTGGTTTATTCTATACATTACAACAAAATAATGAAGGTGATTATGCAACAGTTTTAGGTAATGTTCGGAAAAATTATCCTGCTAATATTTATGGTCGAGGCTTAGTAAAAATTGATGATATTTATGAATTTCAAACTGCTCTTGTTTGTGAACGTGATGATATAGTTAAAACTGTTAAATCAAAATGTTTAGAGATTGCTAAAATATCAAAAACTTTTGCTAAACCAATTGTAACTTTACCGGAAGTAGTTGGTTATAATGATATTGCTTCTGCCTTAGGTAAAGGTGATGAATTAGTTGTAGGAATCGATAAAAATGATTTAGAAGTAGTTACTTATGATTTTACTAAAAATTATGCTACTATTGTAACTGGTTTAGATACTTCTATTTTAGAAAATTTCTTAAATCCTTTAATTAATCAAATTGTTTATTTGCAAAAAAGTTTATTATATGTATTAAATATGGTTGAAATTAATATTGATGAGAATAATAAAAAATATTATAAATATTATGATACAAATATAAATGAAATATTTACTAGTTTATATAATTATGTGATGGAAAATAATGAAAAATATCAAAATAATAATTTTGATAAAAGCATCTTCCAAAATATTAAACCAATTACTGTTCTAATAATTGGGGTTGAAGAATTTAAAAATGTTTTAAATTCTTCGAATAAACTAAAATTAGATGAAATATTTAATCAAGGTAAAAATTTAGGTATTATCAACTTTATTTTAGTTGATAGTATTGATGGTATTAAGAAAATTGAACTTGATTCATGGTATCGTAGTAACGTTAATAATACTAATGGTATTTGGCTTGGTAGTGGTATAAATGATCAATTTTGTTTAAAAGTATCACAAAGACTTCCGGAAATGCGGGAAGATGTCCCTGATAATTTTGCCTTTGTTGTTAAACGTGGTAAAGCTCAATATGTAAAAATAGTTGAAATTTTTAATATTAAAGGTAACTAAAAAGCATTGATTAACTTCAATGTTTTTTAATTGCAAGATGTAATTATTTAAGTTATAATTAATAATAGGGAAGTGAAGAGTATGAACAAAAAGGGTTTTGTCTTTGTTGAAACTATTGTTGCTATTGTTGTTTTAACAAGTTCTCTTTTAATTTTATATTCTTCTTTTGCTAATGTACTACAATCTGAAAAAACTAGAATTGATTATGATGATGTAAGTTATATTTATCGTACTCATTATTTAAAAGAAAGATTGAGTGAAGTAAATATTGATTTACCAATCCAAGAATTGGTTAATGATAATGATAAATATTTTGTAACTGTTGGTATGGAATATCCCAATCTTTTTATTAATCATGAAAATTATAAAAATTTTATTTCTAAATTAATTACGGATTTTGAAGTATCTCAAATAATTATTTTAAAAGAAAATAAAATAGATAATTTAAAAGATTGTACCTTAGAATGTTCATTGGATAAAGATTGTTTAGAATATGAAAATTGTAATGGTTTATATATGAATTTAAGTGATAATATGCTAAATTATTTAAAAACTCTTTATATAGATATTTCTTGTAATTATATTTTAGTAGTTGAGTATAATACTTGTCAAAAAGATATTTGTCAAAATTATTATAGTTGGGTAAGTGTGTAATTATGAAGAAAAATGGTTTTATTTCGACAAGCTTAATATATACTTTCTTTTTGATGTTTTTATTATTAATGATTTTTTTACTTAATTCATACTCTAAAAATCGTAATTTATTAACTTCATATAAATATGATATCAAAAATGGTTTTGCTACTAAAAATGAAGCTGATATTAATTTAATTTTAATGGTTTGGAATAAAGATACATTAGAATATGAAGAAGTTGATGAATTACCAACTTATGGTTATAATTTTTCCCCAGATTTTAGTTATTGTAAAGGAAATTCAAAAATTAGTTATGAAGATGGTAATGTCTTAATTGCAGCAACTAATAAAGATACTTGTTATGCCTATTTTATTGCTAGTGATTCAGATATTGTTTTGGAAATTTATCAAAAAGAATATTTAAATAGTTCTAAAATTTTGATTGATAGTGTGCCAACGACCGATTATGAGTTAATTAGTTCTAGTTGTAGTAATAATGCCCAAATTAGTTTTGATAATAATACTCGTAAGTTTGATATCAAAGCCCAAGATAAAACTGTTTGTGAAGCATTGTTTGTTAAAAATAATTTAACTCTTAATATATTTGTTGAAGATACAACTGGTACTTATAGTTTTGAGACTTTAAAATATCGTAAAGTAGAGAATATTCCTGGCATTAATTATTCTTTTGCAAGTTATACTTGTCTACATGGAAGTACTATTAAAAATAGTGATAATGGTTTAGAATTTAGTGTTGTTAGTAATGATGAATGTAATATTTATTATCATAATAATAGTGATAATGCTGATTTAATTTATATGTTAGAGTCTAATTTTGGCCATTCAGGTTATACAACTGGTAAAAAGTATAGTCGTACTTATTCAATACCAACAACAGGTTATAAATATGTTGGTTATTTATGTGATAATTCTAATGCCGAAGTATATTATAGTAATAACAGTTTTACAACTAGTAATCATCAAACAACTTGTTATGCTTACTTTGATCGTGAGGGATAATTATGAAACTTAATAATCACGGAATGAGTTTAATGGAACTTTTAGTAAGTATAATTTTAATAAGTGCTATATTGATGTTTTTATATGAGTTACTTATTGATTTAAAAAATGAAACTGATAATAATAATTTTGCTTATAATAATCAAATTAATCGGATGGAAGTTATTAAAACTATTGAAGCAGATTTAGATAAGTATACACTAACTAGTGTTGAAGATAATTCAACTAATGATAAAATTACTATTATTTTTCATTTTAATAATAATATTTCTTCTATACTTACCTCAGATAAAGAAGATTATACTAATGAATTAGGAGATGATGATACTAGATATTATTTTAGATATCAACAAGCAAAGGGTACTAAAAATTCATGGCAAATGAAAGGTGCTGAAATTGATCCATGTTATACATTTACTTACTATAATGATAATAATAAATATTATTTCTTAATAAATATCAAATTATATAATAATCCTTTTAATGAAAAAAATAATGTTGAAGATAATAATATTATTGATGATCTGGAAATTAGTTTTTCTTCTGATAGTAGTAATTTAGATTTAAATAATTTTTTAACTAAAAGTAGCAATAGTAATAAAAAAATAAATAGTTGTACTAATTAAAGCATGTAAAATTCGGCCAATTAAAAAATAACAATATTTAATTTTTGTATTATTAATAATAGCTAAAACTTGACTATGAATAGACATACCACCAAAAGAGATGATAAATATAGCCATCATCTCTTTTAAGATGCTAGGATAATTTACTTTGTTTAATATATTTAAAGCTTGGGTTATTTCAAGTAATCCTTTAATTAAGAAATTAGAAAGATTATTAAATGATATGATATTAGTTATTAAATTAGTTAAAATCATATAAAAAGTAATAGTGCCTAAAATCATTAAAAGAGTATTAAAACTTTTATTTATGGCCTTAGTAAGTAAAATAAAAATATTTTCCTTTGTTTTAATATTATCGAAATTATTAGTATTATTATTTATTTTTCCCCTAAATAAGAGGCCAATAATAATATTGGTTAAGTAATGTATAATAATAATTTTAAGAGCTATATAAGTATTAAATGTTGAACTTAATATATTATATAAAAATAGGGGATTAACAAAAAAAGTAAAGGCAATTAATTTATTAGCATCATCTATATTAATAGATTTATTATTTAATTTTTCTAATATTATAAAGGCACTGGATGGGGTACCACTAAAAATAGATAAAATAAAGGCTTCTACCGAAGATGATGAAGTATGAAATATTTTATTAAAAATGGAAGCCAAATAGCCATTTAAAATATCTAATAAATTAGTATTAATAATGATATCATTTATAATAAACATAATAAAAAGAAAAGGAAATACTTTATTAAGCCATAAATAAACTGCATCATTAACTGAGGTTATTAATAAATAGTTGTTTTTAAATAAATAATAAATAATACCACAAAAAATAAATAAAAAGATTAATTTTTTAAATCTATTCATAATTGTTCTCCAAAGTGCTATAATAAATTAGGGTGTTATAATGATTAATAAATTATATGATAAAATTAAAAAATTTTTAAAGGAAAATTATAAATTTCTCATAGCTATGGTTTTATTAATAGTTCTTTTTTATTATGAATTTCCTTATGTTATTTATAAAAGTGGAGGAACTATTAATCTAGATAATCGAGTTATAATTGATAAAGAATATAAGGAGGAAGGAAGTCTTTCTATGAGTTATGTTACTGCTATGAAAGGGACACTACCTTTTATATTACTTTCTTATGTTTTGCCTGATTGGGATTTAGTAAAAGTAGAAGATATTATTGATAATGGTAATTATGATGAAGCTATGGAAATAAGTAAAGAATATTTAAATGAAGGAATTGATAATGCTATTATTGCAGCTTTTAATGCCTCAGATTATAGTATTACAATTAAAAATGAAAAATATCCAATTATTTATTTAGGAGAAGAAGCTAAAACTAATTTAAAAATAGGTGATGAAATAGTTAGTATTAATGATCAAAAAATAAGTAAAGTAGATGAATTAAAAGCATATGTTAATACTTTATCCAAAGGCGATAAAGTTAATATTAAAGTAGTTCATGATGGTAAAGAATATCAAAGATATGCTTATCTTTATGAAGATACAGATAAAACATTAAAGATAGGAGCAGCTTTTAATACAACCTACGATTATGAAACTGAAATCCCGGTATCAGTTAAAATGAAAAGTAATGAATCTGGTAGTAGTGGAGGCTTAATGATGGCCTTAGCAATTTATAATGCCCTAACTGATGAAGATATAACAAAGGGATTAAATATTGTTGGAACTGGAGCTATTAATAGTGATGGAACAGTTGAAGAAATTGATGGAGTTAAATATAAAATTTTAGGAGCTAATAAAATAAAAGCAGATATTTTCTTTTGTCCAGAAGAAAATTATCAAGAAGCTAAAAAAGTAGTTGATAAAAGAAATTTAAAAATTAAAGTGGTAAAAGTTAAAACCTTAGAAGAAGCAATTGAATATTTAAATAATTATAAATAATTGATATAGATAGGAAAGCTTACAGAGATGTAGCTTTTTTCTTGACACAATAATTAATGATTAGAGTAATCTCTAATCTTTTTTTGCTCTATTCTTGTCAAATTAAGGATGTTTTAGTATACTAAAAGTGTGGTGGTTCTAATGGAAATTACTAGTGTTAATAATGAAAAAATAAAATATTTAGAAAAATTAAAACAAAAAAAATATCGTGATCTTGAAAAAATGTTTTTAGTTGAAGATGAACATTTAGTTTTAGAGGCATTAAAAGCTGGTTATGTTAAAGAAATTTATACAACTAATAATAATAGTCATTATGAAGTACCAACTTATGTTGTAACTGATAAAATAATGAAATTAATATCAAATCAAGTTACTTCTAGTAAGATAATTGCATTATGTTATCAAATGGAAGAAAAAAATTATGATGGAAATATAATTATTTTAGATAATCTACAAGATCCAGGTAATTTAGGAACTATTATTAGAAGTGCCGTGGCTTTTAATTTTAATACTATTGTATTAAGTAATGATTCAGTCGATGGCTATAATCCTAAGGTGGTTAGATCATCAGAAGGAATGCTTTTTCATATTAATATTATTAGAACTAATTTAGAAGAATTTTTAGATAATTTAGATAATACTTATACTAAAATAACTACGGATGTTAAAAATGGTCAAAATATTAAAGATATCCATTTTAAAAAATGTGCTCTTGTAATTGGCAATGAAGGTAATGGTGTTAGTAAAAAGATTCAAGATAAATGTGAAGTTAAAGTTAATTTAAAAATGAATAATAATTGTGAAAGTTTAAATGCTGGTGTTGCCGCGAGTATTTTAATGTATGAGGTATTTAATGGTTGATTATGTATATGTAGGAAAAATTATTAATACATTTGGTATTAAAGGTGAGTTAAAAGTAAATAGTAATTTTGAATATCAAGAAAAAGTATTTAATAAAGATTTTATTATTTATATTGGTGAATATAAACAAGAAGAAGTAATTAATACAAAAAGAATTCATCAAAATAATCTTTTAATTACTTTAAATGGTTATAATAATATAAATGATATCTTAAAATATAAAGGATTAGATATTTATATAAAAAGAGAAGATTTAAAATTAAGAAGTGATGAATATTTACTTAGTGATTTAATTGGTTTTCAAGTATATGATAATGATAAATTAATTGGAAAAGTTATAGATTATACATATACCATTAAAGATGTATTACTGAAAATAAAAGGTCAAAAAATATTTTATATACCAAAAATTGATTATTATATTCAAGAAATAGATTTAAAAAATAAAAAAATAGTAACTAATAAAGGAAGTGATTTAATATTATGAGAATTGATATATTAACATTATTTCCTGCTCTATTTGATGGCTTTTTATCTGAATCAATTATAAAAAGAGCTATTGATGATAAAAAAATTACTATTAATATAATTGATTTTAGAAAATTTTCTACTTTAAAACATCATCAAGTAGATGATACACCTTATGGTGGGGGAGCAGGAATGGTTTTAATGTGTGAACCAGTTGTAAAAGCTATTGAAAGTGTTAAAGATGAAGATAGTTTAGTTATTTTAACTTGTCCCCAAGGAAAAACATACAATCAAAAAATGGCTCGTGATTTAAAAAAGTATAAACATTTAATTATTATTTGTGGTCATTATGAGGGTTATGATGAACGCATTAGAGAATTTGTCGATTTAGAAATTAGTATTGGTGATTATATTTTAACTGGTGGGGAAATACCGGCGATGGTTATTACGGATTCTGTTACTAGATTAGTGGATGGTGTAATTAATGAAAGTTCATCTTGGGAAGATTCTTTTACCAATAATTTATTAGATTATCCTACTTATACGAAGCCAAGAGAATTTCGAGGATTATTAGTACCAGAAGTTTTGCTTAGTGGTGATCATGAAAAAATTGCAAAGTATCGTCATGATGAAAGTATTAAAAGGACTCAAAAACGTCGTCCAGATTTAATGGAGAATAATCATGAAGACTAAGCATGTAAATTATGATTTTAAAATAGTTGAATTAAATTTGCCTAAGGGGTTTAGTTTTAATAAAAAAAATCATAAAATAACTTTATATGATAAAGAGTTAATTGCTAGTGTAATTGATAAAAATTTTAATCGTAAATATCGTGATCTATTAATGCTTGTTATTGATGTTAATACTAGTGATGATAGTACAGAATCTGATGGTAATCTTGCTCTTATGAAAATTAATGAATTAAAAGAATTATTAATTAATAAATATTATTATTTTTTACCTAAAAATATCTTGCAAAAATATATAAAAATGCTAGTTTTATTAGAGCAAAAATTAATTATTCCTAAGAAAAATAAAAGAAGATAATTTTATCTTAAAATTACGATTGACAAGAAATGAAAGAATTAGTTTTAGATTACGCAAGCCAACATGATGATTTTAATCAAGCATTAAATGACTTAAAAGCAACTTATGGAACTGATGATGTATCAAGTGAAGTATTAGCCGATATTTCCGGTCAATTATTTGGTAATCAAGAATTTATTAATAATTTATCACTAAAAAAACCTAGTGTATTTAAAAGAATATATAACTCTATAATATCACTAGCTAATAAAATAACTGGGAATTCACATGAATCATTATTTATTAGGGATTTAAAGAACAAATGGGAAACAGCTTATAGAAATAATATTAATGAAAATATTAGCAATTTAAAATTTTCTAAACAATACTATGAAAATATTGGAACTATAGCTCAATATGATGGCATAAATTATATGACTAATTCCAAAGAAAATATTCAAAAAAATATCAAAGATTATTTTAATAATAATTTTAAAGGATTAGAAATTAATCATATTACAACAGACCAAGGAAGAAAATATGCTTATCCTGGTAAAAGGCAAAATAATTATGTTGAAGTTAAAGCACCTGCTGTAACTATAATGAATGACATAATTGAAACTATGACTAACAAAAAACATCAACCAGATGTGTTATACAATAAAGATGGTTCTAATAAAAAACATAGTAATTTAGATACAACGGGTGGTTTTAACCACTACGATGTAAAAATAGGAATACCAGACAATAACGGCTATATTAATATATATACTGCAGATAGTATTACTAGAATTGATAAAAATGGGAAAGAATATTTTTATGATTTGGACAAAATAAAAGACACAGGTCAGAAGGTCGTAGATAATAAATCTAAACCCATAACTGACAGTTCTGTGTCTTTTAATGACAATAATATAACAAATTCAAAAGAAAATGTCAAATTGCCTACTAAATATTCTATGCAAAATAGCCAAAATAATACATCATTAAAGCAAAACAATTAGATATAATATTAAATAGTAATCCTGCTAATGATGAACTTCACACTTGGATAAGAAAAATTGATGATGTAAAAACTTTTGAAGAAACTTTACAAGATAATGATTGGGAAGGATGGGAAGAAACCGGTTTTGATCCTGATTATGACGCTGATATGGTAAAAGATGCATTAAATAGTGGAAAAATAATGGTATATAGTTCTTATCCAATAGAACAAGGTATATTTGTTTCTCCATCTAAAATGGAAGCTGAAAGCTATTCAGGAACAGGCAAAGTATATTCAAAAGAAGTAAACTTAACTGATATTGCATGGATAGACCCTACACAAGGCCAATATGCTAAGGTAAGCAATAAATATTCACAAAATACAGGTAAATGGCAAGAATATTTAGATAAACATTATAAACCAACTGGCACTAGAACTAATATGAATAATATTAAAATTCCAACGTCAAAAGATATAAATAAAGTAAATATGCCTACAGTATCCGAAGCAATAAAAAATAGTAATAGAGTATTAAATCCTAATGAAATATCTCAATTAACTCCTGAAGATGCTAATACCACTCCAAAATTACCAGTTAGAAATAGAAATCAAATTAATGATGGGGGTAGATATGAAAAGAAAAATTATTTTAATTATGGGTATTTTATTACTCACATTTAGCATATCTTTTAAAGTAGGTAAAATAGTTTTTGCTAGCAATAATAATGTTAAAGTAAAAGAAATAAAAAAGAAAGTAAAAGTAAAGGTTGTTAATGATTTTGATACTAAAATAGTTGATAATAATCCAAAAGAAAAATTATATAAGCAAGAAAAAACTTCTATAATTGAAAATAATGATGGTTCAAATAATAATATTATCAAAAATGAATCTAATAAAAAAGATAATGAAAATCCAGAAATAGTTGAAGAAAGTACAGTTATAAAGGAAAAATACGGTGTTAAATTTTTAGAAGTTAAAAGTTATGAAGTTACCTATAATAATGATGGGAGTTTTGTAAAGAAGTTAAAAACTATATATAATAAAATGGATACAAGTTTGTATAATGCTAATACTACTATTTTAAAAGAAGAAGCCATAGATTTAGTGGCAACTAATTGGAATCAATATAATGAAGTACTTAATTATGTTAATATGTATCGATTAGAACTTAATATCTCTACTATTGCCTTAGATTATGATTTGTGTATTGCTGCTACAATTAGAAGTTTAGAAATGGCATATACAAATAATACTAGTCATATAAGGCCGGGAAATAAAAGCTTTTATACCGTTCTTTCGGAATTAGGATATAAAGGACAAACTATGGGTGAAAATATTGCCAGTGGTTATAGTACACCCAAGGCCGTTACTGATGGGTGGCAAAAATCCGATGGTCATTATCAAAATATGATTAATACTGATTTTAATAAAATTGGGGTTGGTATGGTGAAACTAGATGGAACAAAATATGGAATTTATTGGACACAAATATTTACAGGCTAAAAATATTGCTAAATGTTTTTAAATATGCTATAATTACTAGTAAGCCCAAAAGGCATGTAATCCGCTTAATGTTAAAATTATTTATTAATGATTACAGAAGATAATTTTATTTAGAAAGGAGTGTATAAAAAGATGGCTAATTTAGTTGATAAAATTAATGACCGTCATATACGCAAAGACATTCCTGAATTTCGTGTAGGAGACACAGTTCGTGTTGATGTTTGGGTAAAAGAAGGTAAGAAAGAAAGAATCCAAGCCTTTGAAGGATTAGTAGTAGCTAAAAAAGGTGGTAGTGTTTCTGAAACTTTCTCAGTACGTAAAACTTCAAGTGGTGTTGGGGTTACCAGAGTATTTCCTGTTAATGCTCCAACTATTGACAAAATAACTGTTGTTAAAAAAGGAATGGTTAGAAGAGCTAAACTTAACTTTATTAAAGGAATGCGTAAAGGTTATAAGGTTAAAGAAAGAAATTAAGGTATTAACCTTAATTTCTTTTCTTTTAAAGGAGAATAAAAATGAAAATAATTAAAGAATTAATTCCCTATGTGGTTATTATTATCGTTATTATTTGTATCAGATCTTTTTTGATTACTCCCATTGTAGTAGAAGGAAGTAGTATGGTTCCAACTCTTGATGGTCACGAAGTAATGATTTTAAAGAAATTTGATCAAGATTATAAAAGATTTGATATTGTGGTGGTTGACAAAAGTTTTGAAGGTGATAATTTAATCAAAAGAGTTATTGGTATGCCGGGTGAAACAATTGAATATAAATCTAATAAATTATATATTAATGATGAAGTTGTTTCAGATCCTTATGCTTATGGTATTACCAAAGATTTTGAGAAGATAAAACTTGGTAAAAATGAATATTTTTTAATGGGAGATAATCGAGAAATTTCTCTTGATAGTCGTCTATTAGGTCCTGTTAAAAAAAATAAAATTGAAGGAACAACTAGTTTTATATTATATCCATTTAAAAAATTTGGTAATGTTAAATAAATAGGGTTTTCCTATTTTTTTATTTCGTTAAATTAATTTTAAAATATGTTATAATATTTTATATATGTCATAAAAAGTTTAAATGTACGAAAGGAAGGTATTTATCATGTGTACAGCAATAACTTATAAAACAAAAGATCATTATTTTGGTAGAAATTTGGATTTAGAATATTCTTATATGGAAACGGTGACTATAACACCAAGGAATTATCCCTTTAAATTTAGAGAAGTAAAGACAGTTGAGAAACATTATGCTATTATTGGGATGGCTTATGTAGCTAGTGATTATCCTTTATATTATGATGCAATCAATGAAAAAGGTCTTGGTATGGCCGGATTAAATTTTCCCAATAATGCTTTTTATCATGAAGATAAAAAAGATAAAGATAATATAGCTCCTTTTGAGTTTATTCCTTGGATATTATCACAATGTGCTACAATTGATGAAGCTAAATTGTTACTTAATAAAATAAATATTGCCAATATTAATTTTAGTGATGAATTACCAGCTTCACCCCTTCATTGGATAATAGCGGATAAAAATAATTCAATTACTGTTGAAAGTGTTAAAGATGGGTTAAAAATTTATGATAATCCGGTGGGTGTTTTAACTAATAATCCTACGTTTGATATGCATATGTTTAATTTAAATAATTATATGAATTTATCTATTGAACCACCGCAAAATAATTTTTCTAAGAAATTAAATTTTGATATTTATAGTCGTGGCATGGGTGCCTTAGGTTTACCAGGTGATTTATCATCGGCTTCAAGATTTGTGAAAGCAACATTTACTAAAATGAATTCCTTATCAGGTGTTAGTGAATCCGAAAGTATTAGTCAATTTTACCATATTTTAACATCGGTTGAACAACAAAGAGGATGTGTACATATGGGTGAAGACAAATATGAAATAACTATTTATAGTTCTTGTTGTAATATGGATAAAGGAATATATTATTATACTACTTATGAAAATAGCCAAATAACTGGTGTTGATATGCATAAAGAAAATTTAGATAGTGAAAAATTAATAAGTTATAATTTAGTAGAAGGTCAACAAATAAAAATGCAAAATTAAAATTTTTAATAGAAATTTAAAAAATAAAAACTCTTTTTATTCCAAAATGGAATTAGTTTAATTAGAATGAAATAGAAAAAGTTTGATTTGTTAATAGAAGAAAGTAAAAGCAGTGGTGATAATAATGAATGATAATAAAACAAATATCAATTGGTATCCAGGTCATATGGCCAAAACAAAAAGATTGATTATAGATGAAATTAAAAATATAGATATTGTTTATGAAGTAATTGATGCTAGAATACCTTATTCAAGTAAAATAAAAGATATAGATAATATAATAAAAAATAAACAAAGAATTTTAATTATGACTAAAAAAGATTTATGTGATATAAATATGACAAATAAATGGGTAAAGTATTATGAAGAAAAAGGTTATAATGTTATTCTTGTAGATTTAAAAGAAAATAAAGATTATAAAAAAATAATTGATTTAACTCATCAAATTACTAAAAATATTCAAACTAAAAGACAAGAAAAAGGTTTAAATAATAAAGAAATAAGAGCCTTAGTTATTGGTATTCCTAATGTTGGCAAAAGTACTTTAATTAATAAAATTACTGGTAAAAAGACTGTTAATGTAGAAAATAGACCTGGTGTTACTAAAAATTTGAATTATTTAAAAACTGATGTGGGTATTACTCTTTTAGATACTCCTGGTATTTTATGGCCTAAACTTGATGAAGAAAAAGTAGCATTAAATATTGCTGCAACCGGAGGAATAAAACAAGAAATTTTAAATATGGATGAAATAAGTTCTTATATATTAAATTTTTTAGCTACTTATTATCCCGAAATATTGAAAGAAAAATATAATATTAATAGTAGTGATATTATGGAAATGTATGAAATTATTGGTAAAAATATCGGGGCCTTTAAAAATAATGAAATTTTATATGACAAAGTTAGTTTAAAAGTATATAATGATTTAGTGGGGGAAAAAATTAAAGGAGTCACATTAGATATATGGCAGTAGATTTATTGAAATACGAAAAAGAATTATATAATCAAGGTTATAAATTTATTGCGGGGACAGATGAAGCAGGAAGGGGACCATTAGTAGGTCCGGTTGTAGCTGCCGCAGTTATTTTACCTGAAAATTATATATTAGAAGGCTTAAATGATTCCAAACAATTAAGTCCTAAAAAAAGAAATTTGTTTTATGATATTATTATGCGTGATGCATTAAGTGTTGGCATAGGTATTGTTGATAATGAAGAAATAGATAAAATTAATATTTTAGAGGCATCAAGAAAAGCAATGAATATTGCTCTTGATAATTTAGAGATAAAACCGGATTATATATTAACTGATGCGATGAAATTAAATCGAGAAGTTACAGCTTTGCCAATTATTCATGGTGATGCTTTAAGTGAAAGTATTGCTGCCGCATCAGTTATTGCTAAGGTTACCAGAGATAGATTAATGGTAGAATTAGATAAACTATATCCTGAATATGAATTTGCTAAACACAAAGGATATCCGACTAAGAAACATCTTGAATTAATGCGAAAATATGGTATTATTAAAGAGTACCGCAAAACGTATAAACCGGTTAGGGATTTGTTAAAGGAGAGTAGTAAAAATGCCTAAAAAGAAAGCAAATACACAAAAAATAAAAAAAGAAAATAATCCAAAAGATAAAAAAACAGAACAAGTAAAAAATACAAAAGAGAAAACAACAAAACAAGTAGAAAATAAAAAAATAGAAAAAGTAGAAAATGAAGAGAAGAAAAGTATTTTTAAGGATACTTTTTTAAAGAATTTAATTTATGTTACAATTACAACTTTTTTAATAGAAATTATTTTTAAAGCTATTAGTGAATTTGCAATTGTTGATTATTCTACATTAAGAATTTTAATAAGTACTTTTTTATTAGCATTTGTTGTTACTTTTATAGCTAGTTTAACAAAACATAAATGGTTAAGAAATACTATAATATTACTTTATATCTTTATATATTCTTTTTATACTTGGTTACAACTAGGCTTTATTAATTATTTAGGTGTATATATGTCATTTAATACATCTAGTCAATTTGGAGCGGTTAAAGATTATATTGGTGATTATTTAAATTCTTTTAAACTTTTATATTATGTTATTTTTTTACCATTTATTTGGGCCATAGTAGATTATTTAATTATTGAAAGAAAAAGAGAATATCATAAAATTAAATTTAATAAAAAATGTTTATTATGGATTTTGCCAATTTTAGTTGCTGTACTATGTTATTATTTAACATTAGTTTTACCTTTTATGCAAAATAAATTTCAAATTAAAAGTAATGTGCATTTATTTATTTCACCAGATGTTCCAACCGTAGCAGTTAATCAATTTGGTACAGCAATGTTTGGTATTTTAGATTTAAAAAGTTTTATTATTCCAGAAGAGATAGAAAATGTTTATGATCATCAAGTTGGTGGTGAGGCAAGTAAACCTGTAACAAGAGAAGTTTCATCTGTTTTAGAAGAACTTGCTAATGATGAGACTGTTAGTTTTAAATACGCTAATTTAAATAAATATTTTGCAGCCCAACAAGTAACAGATTACAATGAATATACTGGTATGTTTGCTGGAAAAAATGTAATAGTAATATTAATGGAATCAGTTAATGAAGCAATTATTGATGAAGTAAATTTTCCAAACTTTACTAAATTATATAATGAGGGATGGCATTGGGAAAATAATTATTCACCAAGAAATAGCTGTGCGACTGGTAATAATGAATTTAGTGCTATGACTGGTTTATATTCAATATACAATACTTGTACAACAAATGTTTATCGAAATAATATTTATTTTGAAGCTATCTTTAATTTATTTAATAATAAAGGTTATACTACTACAAGTATGCATGATTTTGTTCAATGGTATTATAAAAGAAAAACATTCCATCCTAATATGGGAAGTCAAAGATATTATGGAGCTGATGATTTAGGTATTAAAACTGCTAGTTATTATGGTGAATGGCCAAGTGATGAAGAATTCTTTACCAAGGCAATGGATATTGTTTTAAATGATGATAGTGAAAAACCTTGGATGACATGGCTTACCACCGTAACTAGTCATCAACCATATACTAATAATTCAACATATGGTGAATTATATAAAAAAGATTTTATGGCCCAAGGATATTCAGCCGCAGTTAGTAGATATTTATCTAAATTAAAAGTAGTTGATAATGCTATTGGTATTATGTTAAATAAATTAGAAGAAGCAGGAGAACTTGATAATACAGTTATTGTTATGACTGGTGATCATTATCCATATGGTCTATCAAAATCATCAGTAGCAGAAATGATTAAACATGATTTATCAGATTATGAAATTGAAAGAACGCCGTTTGTTATTTATAATTCAACAATGACTCCTAAAACATTTACTGAATATAATTCATATATTAATTTGGTACCAACCTTGGCTAATTTAATGGGACTTGATTATGATCCAAGATTATATATGGGAACTGATTTATTAAGTGAAGATTATGTTTCCAGAGTAGTATTTGCTGATGGTTCTTGGAAAAATGAAAAAGCATTCTATAATGCTTCAACTAGTAAAATTAAATATTATGGTACGGAAACATATACTACTGAGGAAATTCAACAAATAAATAATGAAATAGGCTTAAAAATAGATATGAGTAGTAAAGCAATTAAAAGTGATTATTTCAACTATCTAGGTCAAGAATATCAAAAATATGAAGAAGAACATAAAGCAGTAGATAAAATTGAAAGTGATGCAGTTATTCCTGATGATGTAAATGAAAATAATCAAAATAAGGAAGAATAAGAAGGTTCTTTGTCAAATAGTGTTGGTGAACAGTAAATTTGATACAAGAATTGAATAGTAGAAGAATGATGGAAATCATTCTTTTATAATGCCTTTAATTAAGAAAATTCTAGCAATAAAATGATCAAATCTTTTATAACCAAAAGCAATTCGTTTAATACATTTGATTAAATTGTTAGTTCCTTCAATAACTCCATTGTTAATGTCATATTCAAAAGAGTTTTTAATATACTTAAATTTTCTTTATAAAGGATTAAAGCACGCTTCATTTTGTCAGAAATAAGATAATTTGGATGATTAATGATATTAAGAAATTTATTAAAATCTTTATATTTTAAAGAATTAATAATCCCTTGATAACATTCATAAGTGGCTTTTAAAGTTATGTTGGTATTAATAAGAAAAGTAACAATTTCCTTTTGAGATATTTCTTTTTTAAAATGATTAGAATATTCTTTAATATTGGATAAATCATTCTCATTTTTAAGGATTAATAGAATACTTAGAAGATAAATCAAAAATTACTTCGTATTCTTTTTGAAGAAAGTAACGAATACCTTTTTTCCCATACCACCTTCTTTCACAAGATAACCTTTTTTTAATCAAGCAATTTCAATATCCTTTTTCATTAAAATAGTTTTAAAATCATCGAAAGATAAATCATCATAGTCTTCTTCGGGGTGCGAGTTGTTAATGATTTTAAAATCATTAACAACTTCAACCTGAGAATCAAAGCAATGATTATCTTTGTAGAAATGTATTACACATAAATTTTCCACAAAATAAAAATGAAATCTTGACACTGGGGGGGGGTATTATATAATTATCTTATAAAATAGGAAGGATTGTATAATATGGAAGTTATTAACAATAATAATTTAC